>NZ_KB891575.1:737002-1008263 GCF_000373485.1 Dasania marina DSM 21967 | reverse complement strand
GAGAGTTTCTTCTCACTAATGAAGCAACAATGGATTTATCCGGCAGGATATGATGGTAATGAATCAAATGAAACGCTTGGTGCAGTCCTACATTAATGGTTTTTATAACACGTGGCGTGTACATGGCACCTTGAATCAGGTGCCAATGCTCTGTTATAAAGCTGCAGTCTAGGTGTCCGTTTTATGTGGGTCACATCAGTAAGCTGTAAGCTGTAAGCTGTAAGCTGTAAGCTGTAAGCTGTAAGCTGTAAGCTGTAAGCTGTAAGCTGTAACAGCCTAACGCCCTTAACAAAAAAACCAAGCTATATGCTTGGTTTTTTTGTCTTTAAACTTACCGCTTGCCGCTTATTTCTTGTAACTTGTAACTTGTAACTTGTAACTTGTAACTTGTAACTTGTAACTTGTAACTAAATTTTGGCGAAAAAAAAGGCAGCTTAATAGCTGCCTTTTCGTCTAAAAATATTTCTTAATCTTCTAACAAACTTTTCTGACGCTCGATTTCTTTATCCATGTAATCCAGCCATTGACCAGCAGTCTCTGTAGAGCGCTCATCTTTGCCAGCCTCACCGAAAGCCTTACGTGCAGAGTTGTAATCTTTCATGTTGAAGTAAGCCATACCTAAAGCTAGGTTAGCTTGGTCAGCACGCTTAACACTGCCCTTCTTCAACCCTGCTTTAATAGCATCAGCGGCACTTTGGAAGTCGTCATTATTTAAGTACAAGGTACCCAAACGAGTCCACAACTCACCTTTATCAGATTTTGCAGCAGCCTTAGCCATAACAGGTATTGCTTTATCTAGCTCCTGCGATGCCCGCCAAGCATTACCTAATAATTCTAAGTTTTTCGAGTTTGCTTCAATTTGCTTAGCTTTTATACCTTTATCCATGACCTTAGCGGCTTTGTAGGGTACTTCGCTAGCCAAGAAGATATAAGCCATACGCGTTAAGTCTTGCTCACTTTCAAACAAATTTTGCACATACGCAGTTTCGTAAGCAGCTAGCTGTTTACTTAACATTTCTTTCTCACCATACATGGCTGAAAGCTGTGCCCAATATTGCTTTTTAGGAAAATGAACTAGCATTTCTTTAAGAATACTTATGACTTTATCGTAGTCTTTTTTCTCTTGATACAAAAAGCGCTGCAAGCCATACCAGTTTTCCTTTGGTACCTTGCCTTTCTCTTTGTACATACGTATAGCTTTGTCGACGTTCTTAATAGAATCGTCAAACTCTTGCATCTGATACTGACCCTGTGCCAATAGCACATAGGCATTAGACCCTATAGTAGTAGGATCCGAAGCCTTAAACCAAGTCTTCAGCATCGCCACACCTTTGCTATATTCTTCTATAGCAAAGTACATTTGTGCAGCGCTGTATCTGGCCGCCAGCTTGGTACCTTCAGGGGCTTTTTCTAAGGT
Source organism: Dasania marina DSM 21967 (assembly GCF_000373485.1). Lineage (NCBI taxonomy): Bacteria > Pseudomonadati > Pseudomonadota > Gammaproteobacteria > Cellvibrionales > Spongiibacteraceae > Dasania > Dasania marina. The sequence goes on along the minus strand of NZ_KB891575.1, from coordinate 1,006,846 downwards.
GACAATCTGCTTATAAGCCTTGATGGCATCAGTCAGTTTATCTTGGTTATAGAAAATAAAAGCTTCAAGATTCAACGTAGTTGATAGCTCAGCGTCATTTAGTGGCTTACTGCCACCTTTAACTTCAGCGATCAACTTGTGTGCACCAGCATAATCTTTAGCATCGATCAGCTCTTGCACTTCTTGTAACTTTTTATAAACCTTTTGGTTCATTGCTTGCGTACGCTTGGCTTTACGCTGGTCGCCACTCTTCTCTTCTTCGGCATAGGCAGAACCTATAGCCATATCATTAAAAAGAGGAGCAACAACGCTAGGCAGTACGGCTTGAATCGCGAGAACCGGCATGCTGATAGCAGCTGCACAGGTCCATCGCTTGATTGTTTTCATCGGTAAAACATTCATCATCAAATGACCCGTAATTATTGATCAAGCTCGTATATAAAGCGGTTTTGAACACCACCCACTTCAATGGGCTCGCCATCGAGTACACGTGGCTTGTACTTAAATTTCAACGCTGCTTTCACAGAGGTACGTTCAAAATAGCCTGATGGCTCACAATCGACAGCTTCTACGTCTCTTGTTGCGCCGGTAGAGGTCACGGTGTATTCAACAATACAGTAACCCGTTACACCACGGCTATTCGCTCTACGAGGATACATGGGTGCCACTTTAAAGATCGGTAAATATTCACCATCAGCGCCACCAAAACCTGAACCAATATCGATATCTAGTGAAGCTGCAGGTGTCATATTAACCGCATCAGGGCTAATATCCACATCGCTCACATCGGGCTGATCCATTTCTGGTGGTGGCTCTTCAGGGTCAGCCGGTTTTGGCGGCTTAACCTCGGCTAAATTCACGTCGATCTCTACATCTGGCATCGTAATGTCAGCAATGCGTTGGATTTTTGATTCATCCAACGTCTTATCTGCCATTTCGATTAACGTTGGCATAATGACAAATAGGATGCCTGTTACAACAAATCCTAATGCCGCGCCAATTAATAAACGTGCATAATTCATACTTTAGTCATCTTCTGTAGCTAGCGACACATCGAATACACCCGCAGCACGGGCGGCATCGATAACTGCGGTTACAGTTTCGGTTGTTGAAGCATTATCAGCTTGCACAACAACTGCCCCTTTCGGGTTCTCTGCATGCATACGTTCGATAATTGAACGGACCGAGCGCTTATCGACACGACGCTTGTCTATCCAAATTTCGTTAGTCGCACTTACCGCAACAAGAATATTTACATTCTCTTTCTTGGTCGACGTAGATGCTTCTGGACGATTTACTTCTATGCCAGCTTCTTTAATGAACGAAGCGGTCACGATGAAGAAAATCAGCATGATAAATACAACGTCCAGCATTGGCGTTAAATCAATTTCTGAAGCGTTATCTTCACCGCCTCTTCTATTATTTCTGCGCATGTTGAATCTCTTACTTAGTGATCAGTTGTCAGATGGTCTTCGAGTAACTCGCTTTCGCGCTCGGCAACACGGGTAACATAAGTATTGGCAAACACGCCTGATAGCGCGGCTACCATCCCAGCCATAGTTGGGATTGTCGCTTTTGATACACCACCTGCCATTGATTTAGCGTCGCCACCACCGGTAACAGCCATGATATTAAACACTTCTATCATACCTGTAACCGTACCTAGCAAACCTAACAATGGCGCCATGGCTACCAATGTAGAAATCATTGGTAAGCCTTGATTGATTCTTAATGCCACCTGTGAAATTAACTGGCGACGAATCTGGTGCGCATTCCAAGACTTGCGTTCGCTGCGTGCTTCCCATGTATTTACTACATGATCGACGTCGCGACGCATAGCCCCGTGGAAATACCAAAAACGTTCGAATACCAATGACCACATTACGAAGGTCAGTAGTGCGATGAGCCAAAGCACATCGCCTCCAGACTCCATGAACCGTCTGATTATATCCGGTGCGTCATAGAGGTAATTCATTTACGCTTTCCCCAGTTGAGCCTCAGTATGCTCAGCGATAAGACCTGTAGATTGCTCATCCAGTACATGGATGATCTTCTTGGCCTGACCATTGGTCACTGTGTGTAGTAGTACTGTTGGAATCGCAACTAATAGACCCAATACCGTTGTTACCAGCGCACCAGAGATACCACCAGCCATTGCTTTTGGATCACCAGCACCGAAGATAGTGATAGCCTGGAAGGTAATGATCATACCGGTTACGGTACCTAGTAGACCCATCAAAGGAGCAATCGCTGCAATGATTTTCAACAAGTTCAGACCAAACTCAATATTGGGTATTTCACGTAGAATTGCTTCAGAAAGCTTCAGCTCTAACGTCTCAGTATCCATAGTTGGGTTTTGCTCGTGAACCATAAGTACACGACCCAATGGGTTGTTGGTGTTAGCCTTATCAGATTTAAGCTGCGCATTAACGCGTGCATTAACACCCGTAAGGACGATTAGACGCCATACCGCTAATAAGATTGCGAACACACCAACAATACCGATAGCCATACCAATCTGCCCGCCTTGATCAAAACGCTCACCCAAGGTAGGAGTGTTGATCAATGCTGATAGGAAAGTACCGCCGGTAGGGCCTGTGGGGTCAACACCAAAAGGACTAAAACCATCAGTAGCAGCCGCTAAGTCAGCAGCCCAGCCCACTTTAGGACCAGAAGGCTGTCTGGCTAGTTCGTTTAAGCCGCCAGTCTCAGCAACATACTGCAAGTATTTGCCATCTTCAGTCACCATGTTGAAACTACCAACACGAAGAACCTTACGAACAGACTTGTCACCAGAAGGAGTAGACACTTCAGCATCAAAAGTAACAATGCGACCAGATTCAGTCATTTCACGCTGCAATTCAAACCACAAACGCTCGATTTCTTCAATGCTAGGTAGCTTTTCAGCACCACTCATCTTAGCAATCATTTCGTCTAGGAAAGCTTCACGGTTAGGAAACTGGGCACTCACTAATGAGCTACCGAAGTTACCGCGCAAGTCACCAGCAGTAGAGGTTAAGTGACCGAATAACTCAGTCAAGGTACCTAAACGCTCTTTCAATTGCCGCTGCTTATCAGCTACGCGCAATTCGTTTTTCTCAAACTCGCCTTCTAGCTGAGCGGAACGCTTCTCTTGAGCGGTACGCATAGCTTTAGCTTCGCTCAACAACTGGCCTTGCTTAGCTTTAGCGTTGCGGAAAGCCGCTTCGCGCTGCTTGTTTTCTTTAGCTTCATCGACCTGACCCTGCTTAACAAAGCCTAGCAACTGGTCTAGTGATTTAGCGTCTTGTGCTACAACAGTAGTAGCGGCTGCCATAGTCAACGCAGCAAATATTATTGACTTAAATAATTGAGTTTTCATTATTTAGCGGCCTCCGGAGCTGGAATCGGTAGTTTCAAGATATCGATAGAGGCTTCTTTACGTGCAACCTTTAAGCCTTTCAAGATAGCACTGCGATAGGCACTTTTCTCTAACTGTACAAATTGACCTGTTCTTTTATCCCAGGCACCTGAGATTTCAGTGTCAGTCGTTTGGTATAACAGGGCAACACGGCCTACACGGAAGAAGTTAACTTCGCGCTCTACACCATCAATTGATACGTTGCCTTTATAAGCATCGATCTTACGACCGTACTCATTTTCGATTTTGTAGGCTTCCAATACTTGGCGAAACTTCTCAGAAACAGCCAAATCAGAGCGATCTACATTCTTACGTAAGAATTTAATACGCTGAGCACGTTCTTCTTGGTGGAATGGAATGTCTAGTTTAACAAACTGCTCCAAACCATCAATCATACGGATAACCAAGGGGGTTACTTGACGCTGAATAACAGTTACTTGGCCTATAGATGCTTCGATATTTTCGATGCGATCCAATTGGTTAGTAATTTGCTTTTCCAAGCGTGAGTTATACACCCTAAGGCCATCTACTTGTTTCATGACTGTTTTATAGTCTTGTAACAAGCTGTCGGTCTCACCGGCTAAGTTATCTATCTTCTTCTGCGACTGTTGGGCGGCGACAGTTTTTGCCTCGCCAACTTTGATCACAGCATCAACGGAGTTTGCTTGCGTGCTAGTAGCACCAAGCAGCGTGCCAGCTGACATAGTCAGGGCAAACGCGATCGTTTTGAATCGATGCATATTCATGGGGATTGCATTTCCTTCAGGGATGTTTATTAAAACAGTTTGAGAAACTTCTAACCTATCAATTTAAGGTAGTCGTACTACTTTGCATTTCAAGAACAAGCGCGCATTTAATAGGATCTGAATTCAATAATCAACGTTCATTCCCTATTTTCAGCAGTAAATTCTGAAATTTACCACCAAAGGGTGGAGTGTTACCTTGCCGAGAGAAATATGGAAACACTTTTGCCACGTTTGGTAACACATAACTACTGGTTGTTTTTACCTCTATCCAGCACCACAAAGCTATAATCATAACTATTTGGCCCTATGGCCAATTTTTTTTCTCGTGACACTTCCCGCCACAAATCCCTCTCTATGGCCGGAAAAAAGGCATCGCCCTCTACCTCCGCATGCACCTCGGTAAGATAGAGCCTGTCTACTCTAGGCAATATGTCGGCATACAATTGCGCACCGCCAATCACCATCACTTCGTCCACACCATCCGCACGGGCAACCTCAGCAGCCAGCTTTATTGCAGCCTCTACCGTAGCAACAACCTCTATGCCTTCGGCGCTATAATCTGTGTTACGGGTAACAACAATATTGCTACGCCCCGGTAACGGCTTACCGATAGAGTCAAAGGTTTTTCTACCCATCACTATAGGCTTAGCCATAGTCACTTTTTTAAAGTACTTTAAATCTTCCGGTAAATACCAAGGCAACTGATTATCACGACCTATCACCCCATTTTCGGCAACCGCCACAATCATGGAAATTTTAATATCTAGAGCTTTCATTTTTTTAATCATTTCTTAAATTGAGATAGGTGCTTTAATTGCGGCATGGCTTTGATAATTAATAATTTCAAAATCGTCAAAGCTATAGTCAGAAATACTGGCCGGCTTGCGTTTTATTTTTAGCGTAGGCAAAGACAAAGGCTCGCGACTTAACTGCTCTTTTGCCTGCTCTATATGATTATTATATAAATGCACATCGCCACCCGTCCAAACAAAATCACCGACCTCTAAGTCACACTGCTGCGCCAACATATGTGTTAACAACGCATAGGAGGCAATATTAAACGGCAGGCCTAAAAAGGTATCGCAACTTCTTTGATACAGCTGGCAAGAAAGTTTGCCATTGGCCACGTAGAATTGGAAAAAGGCATGGCAGGTTGCCAAAGCCATACGCCCCTGCTTCACATTCTCTACCGGGCTTATCGATTCATCCGGTAAATCCGCCACGTTCCAACCCGAAACTATCATCCGTCGACTATTGGGATTATGTTTTAATTGTTCGATAACTGTGGCTATCTGATCGATATGGCCGCCATCAGGTGCTGGCCACGAACGCCACTGCTTACCATAAACAGGACCTAGTTCCCCGTTTTCATCGGCCCACTCATCCCAGATAGTCACACCATTATCCTGCAAATACTTAATATTGGTGTCACCATTCAAAAACCACAGTAACTCATGAATAATAGAGCGCAGGTGTACCTTCTTAGTTGTTACTAGAGGAAAACCTTCCGCCAAGTTAACGCGAAACTGATAACCAAATACCGATTTAACACCCGTACCGGTGCGGTCACCCTTTTGCTCGCCATTATCTATAATATGATTTAACAGAGTTAAATATTGTTTCATTCTTACTTATACCTTTACTTAAGCGGATTAGCGTTACTGTTGGCACCCACAGCCGAACACTTATAGGCCCACAACATCATAGCTGCGCCAACCACTATCATGGGCAGCGACAATTCTTGCCCGCGAGTCAACCAACCAAAGGCGTCAAAACCTATATGGCTATCAGGTTGACGGAAAAACTCCACCACAAATCGAAACGCGCCGTAACATAACAAAAATAATCCCGCCACCGACCACTCGGGCCTAGGTTTGCGAGAAAACAAAAATACAATAATAAACAGCAGCACACCCTCCAACATAAACTGATAAAGCTGCGAAGGATGGCGCGGTAAACGTTCAGGGTCAGTAGTAAATACCATCGCCCAGGGCACATCACTGGCCCGCCCCCATAACTCCTGACCAATGAAATTACCGATGCGACCTAAGCCCAAACCTATAGGTACTAAAGGCGCAACAAAATCACATAACGCCCCTAGGGAAACTTTTAAATAACGGGCATAGATTATTAAGGCGGTAAACACGCCCAGCAAACCACCGTGAAAAGACATACCGCCCTGCCACACTTTAATTAACCAAATAGGATCTGCTAAAAACTTATCAAAATTATAAAATAAGACATAACCAAAACGGCCACCCAGCACCACACCCAAAGCGCAGTAAAAAATTAAATCATCGACCTGTTTAGCCGCTATGGGGGAATAACGCCTTTGGCTGCGGCGTTGTGCCAACCACCAAGCCGCGGCAAAGCCCAGCAAATACATAAGGCCATACCAATGTATAGCAAGAGGCCCCAGCTGCAAGGCAACTGGATCAAAATTAGGGTGCTGTAACATGCTTATATCTGTACCTAGGCCATAGGCGCTGGCGCCAACAAAAAGAAACCATTATGCCCAAAGCCATCGCCGATTGATAATTTATGCGCCTATAATCAATGCCTTTATTCTATGTGCCTTATTTTATGTGCCTGATAAGCTTTGCCATACAACAACATGCCGACTGGCCACTAATCCTAATGGCTAATCGTGATGAATATCATCAGCGTCCCAGCGCCGCTGCACACTTTTGGCAAGATCAACCACAGCTATTTGCCGGTAGAGATTTACAAGCGGGGGGTACTTGGTTAGGAATTAGCCAACAAGGCCAGCTGGCTGCCGTTACTAATTACCGCGAAACAGCAACGCAAAACACAGCACCCAGCTATTCTAGAGGCGCACTTAGCAGCGACTTTTTATCCGAACCGCAGTCGGCAAGTGACTACCTGCAACAACTGGCCACACATGCAGATAATTTTGCCGGCTTTAACTTTATTTGCGGCAACCCTAGCCAGTTATACTATTTTAGTAATCGGCAAGGCACAGTACGCAGCCTCAAGCCCGGCATTTATGGCCTTAGCAATGGCCTGTTAGATAGCCCTTGGCCTAAGGTCGAAGCGGCCAAGGCCTCGCTGCAACAACGGCTAAACTCAGGGCGTATTGATTGCCCAGGCCTTATTGCCGATATGCAAAACCGGCAGACCGCCAGCCAGCAACAACTACCCCACACCGGCATTAGCAGCCAGCGCGAACAGTTATTATCCAGCTGTTTTATTGTCTCTGAGGATTACGGCACACGCTGCAGCACTGCTGTGCTGTTTCACCGCAGCGGCTGTATATTTTTTATGGAACAAAGCTATGACGCCCAAGGCCGGGCCCATTACAGCGTGCAACAACAGCTACGCACAGCGCCTATACCGCGCTAATTTGAACGTCGTCCAGTACCGGGTTGAGCATGCGGTGAGCCCCCACCTCGGTGAGCACTTGCTCTAGCAACTCGCGTATCTCACGGGAGTTATCCATTTGCATGGCTTGTTTTAACAAAGCCTGACACTGCTTATAACTCAAGCTGCGCACTACCGACTTAACCTTGGGCAGGTTGGTGGCACTCATGGATAACACATCGTAACCCATGGCAATAAGTAGCGGCGATGCCAGCGGATTGCCCGCCAATTCCCCGCAAATACTGACCTGCTGGCCTTCCGCATGAGCGTCATCTGCCACTTTCTGCAAGGCTTGCAATACCGCCGGATGGAAAGGATCAAAAATAGAGGCCACCCGGGAGTTGTTTCTATCTACCGCCAGCAAGTACTGGGTTAAGTCATTGGACCCCACCGATAAAAAGTTTACCCGCCTAGCCAGCTCACGGGCCTGATACACCGCTGCGGGCACTTCTATCATCACCCCTATTTCCGGCAGCTCCAACTCCACCCCCAGCTCTTCAATTAACTCATCATGAGCTCGGTACAACAGCTCTAAAGCCTCTTCCAGTTCCATCACACTGCTAATCATCGGCAGCATAATACGCAGGTTATTTAAGCCTTGATTGGCTTTCAGCATGGCCCGCACTTGCACCAGAAAGATCTCGGGGTGATCCAGCGTTACCCGTATGCCGCGCCAACCTAAAAAGGGGTTTTCTTCGACAATGGGGAAATAGGACAGTGATTTATCACCGCCTACATCTAAGGTGCGCATAGTGACTTTACGCGGCGCAAAGGCCTCTAGCTGTTCGCGGTAAATGGCGCGCTGCTCTTCTTCTGAGGGAAAACGCTCGCGTAATAAAAACGGCACCTCGGTGCGATATAGCCCCACCCCTTCGGCGCCTCTATCTAATGAGCGCATCACATCGGCCATCAGGCCGGTATTTACCCACAAGCCTATGCGGTGCTTATCGGTGGTTTCTCCGGGTAAATCCTTTAAAACCTCAAAGCCCTTAATCAGCTGGGATTCTTCTTCAATAATCGCTTTAAAGCGATTATGTAACTCTTCACTGGGGTTGTAATGCACATGACCGTTATAGCCATCCAGTATGATTTCTCGGCCTTCCAGCTTGGTAAAAGGCAGATCCTGCACCCCCATCACCGTCGGTATGCCTAGGGAGCGCGCGAAAATGGCGACATGGGAGTTGGCCGAGCCGCGCACCGACACCAAGCCCGCCAGCTTTTCGGAGGGCACTTCCGCCAACATAGAGGCAGTTAGCTCTTCACCTATTAAAATAGTTTGGTCTGGGTAAATCAGCTCTTCATCGTCGGTTAGTTGCAAGTAAGCAAGTACTCGCCTACCTAAATCCTTAACGTCAGTGGCGCGCTCTTTAAGATAGGGGTCATTCATGCTCTCAAAGGTGTCGACGTGAGCGCGTATCACCTGGCTGACAGCACCTTGCGCCCACTGCCCTTGCTCTATACGCTCGCGCACCTCTAAAGGCAGAGCATGGTCATCCAGCATACTGAGATAGACATCAAATAAAGCCTGCTCTTCACGGGCTAAACGGCTGGCCAACTTACTGCTCAGCTCTTCTATATCTTTACGTACCGCCGCCAAACACTGGCTAAAAAACTTAAGCTCTAGCTCAATATTACTAGAGCTGCGATCGGGCACCGCATACAAATCGGCAGTAGGCGTCACCACGACCCCGGTACCTATACTTACCCCCGCTGAGCCACTGACGCCCACAAATTTGCCACCAACCAACTTTTCATCTTCATCTTCTGATAGCAGGCTGATAGAGCCGGTCAATTGGGCATGAGCAATCACCCCCGCCAGCTGGGCCGAGATGGTGACTAAAAAAGCTTCTTCATCTTCATCAAAACGGCGTTGGGTTTTTTGCTGCACCACCAACACCCCCAATACGGTGCGCTGATGGATAATAGGCACCCCCAAAAAGCCCTTGTACTCTTCCTCGCCTATGCCGGGCAGGTAAATAAAGTGGGGGTCGGCGATAGCATCTTGTAGGTTGATGGGCTCTTCACGGCGCGCTACTTGGCCCACCAAGCCCTCATGGGAGCCTACTGAAATTTTGCCTATAAAATCACGGTTAAGGCCTTCGGTGGCCATAAAGAAATAGCGGTCTGTTTTCTGATCGCGTAGATACACGGAGCAAACTTCGGTACCCACAGCATCGCGCACCCGCGTAGCAATCGTATCCAGCACCTGCTGCAAACCGCGTATGCCATTTAACTCTTGGACTATCCTGCGCAGAGATTCGAGCATGCTTTACCTATGTATTAACTGCATATGTATTTAGCCGCGTATGCCGCGACTAATCCAAGATCAAGCGGCTATGCTTAACCGCTAACTCTTTCATTGCGCGCCTGTAAACCTCACGCTTAAAGGGAATAACCTGACCCAGTGGATACCAATAGCTTACCCAGCGCCAATGATCAAACTCCGGTCTGCAGCCATTATCAAAACTCACCGACTCATCATCAGCCAGCATTTTTAATAAAAACCATTTTTGTTTTTGGCCTATACACAGCGGTTTGCTGTCGCGGCGAATCGAACGCTCCGGTAAACGATAGCGCAACCAACCACGGGTGCAGGCCATCACCTCTACATCGCCGGCTCTCAACCCCACTTCCTCGCCCAACTCACGGTATAGCGCCTGCTCTACTGATTCACCCTGATTAATACCGCCTTGAGGGAACTGCCAAGCATCTTGGCCAACACGGCGTGCCCACAGCACTTCACCCTTGCCATTGGCCAACATAATACCCACATTGGCCCGAAAACCCTCTGCATCAATCACATCTACATCCTTATGGTTGCTTGCCACATTTGGACGGGCAAAAACCACTTTATCCGTTTATCATCGTCAGCATTGTTCCACAATTACAGCAATAATCACAATCGAGATGCAAAAAAGCCCGCAGCCCTTTATGCTAGGCGGCTTTTTGCAGCCCCTAGCCTTCGGATACCCACAGTATGACTCTCGCCATCTTTGACCTTGATAACACCCTGCTTAACGGCGACAGCGACCATGGCTGGGGCCAGTTTTTGGTGGAGCAAGGCATAGTCGACGGCCATAGCTATAAAGAGGGTAACGATTACTTTTACCAGCAGTATAAACAGGGCACATTAAACATTAATGAATACTTGGAATTTTCATTGGCGCCACTAAAAGCCCACCCCAAAGCGCAACTGGATTTATGGCACCAGCAATTTATGGCCGAAGTTATCGCCCCCATGCGGCTGGCCAAGGCCGATGCACTATTACAACAACACCGTGAACAAGGCCATGAGCTACTCATAATCACCGCCACCAATCTGTTTGTCACCGGCCCCATAGCCAAAAGCATGGGGGTAGAGCATATTCTGGCCAGCGAACCTGAGCTGGTAAACGGCGCATACACCGGCCGCGCCAACGGCACTCCCTGCTTTCAAGAGGGCAAGGTCAAGCGCTTACACGCCTGGATGACCGAGCATGGTCACGACCTCAGCGGCAGCTATTTTTATAGCGACTCGCTCAACGACCTACCGCTACTAAAACTGGTAGACAACCCCGTTGCAGTAGATGCCGACGACACCCTCAGCGCCTACGCCCAAGCGCAGGGCTGGCCCTGTATCAGCTTAAGGGGCTAAACAGTGAAGACTGCCATCACAGTAATCCTGTGCAGCCTGTTATTGGGCTGCCAGCCCGACAGCCCCGTCAATCACAGCCCTGCCAGCTTACCGGCCAGTAGCAAAACGGCCGTAACTACTATAGTAGCCACTACAGTAACCACTATAGATGTAGTGCAGCTGCACCACAGCCTGCGCCAGCAAGGTGAACTCTCGCTGCGCCAAACTATCGCCAGCGCCCAAGCCTTGCTAGCCCGCAGCCAGCAATTTCTCGCCAGCCCCGATGCGCCACACTGGCAGCAGCTGCAAAACCAGTGGCTGGCCAGCCACCAGCAGTGGCATCACAGCGCGGTGTATTTACAGCTGCTGCCAGCACAAACTGAACTAGAGGAATTAAACCATCGCTTACACGACGCCGAGATCAGCGATGGCTATCTGGATAGCGTAGTGGGTTACCCCCAAAGCGGCATAGTCAACGACAGCACCCTAGCCATCAGCTTGGACAGCCTTATCCAGCAGCACCGCCGCTACAGCGATGAAGAGGCGGCCTTGGGTTTATCTGTTTTAGAGTTTTTTATTTGGGGTCGCGAGCTCAGCCACTACCGTGAGCCCGCCGATGCACTGGCAACACTGGCCATACCTAGACGCCGCCAATACTTAGCCTTATTAGCCCAACAATGGCTAAGCGATGTAGAGAACGCCCATCAATACTGGCAGGAGCACAGCGCCCAACTACCCGATGCAGCGGCGATACGCTTGCAATGGCAACAACAGCTAGGGGCTTTAACCGATACTCAGCACAGCCCCTATAGCCATGATCAACTTTGGATAACGGGGGCGCTAAGCAGCATCAGCAAACACAGCGCCCCACACCCCGGCTACGCCGCTATAGGACAACTGTTACAGCAAGGCGAAGCTGTACCAGAACAGGAACAAGAGCAGGAGCAGGAGCAGGAGCAAGAAGCTAAGGTACTCAACCAGCAATTGGGCGCGTTAATGCTAAACCTCCGTCTTAAGACGTCGGCAGCAGGCGAGTAAATATCGCCTTTAAATAATCGGTTTCGGGGATCGCAGGATGCACCGGGTGATCATAGGTTTGGCCAAAATGCTGCAAAATTTGCAGCTGCCTATCGACATGGCGCGAAGACAATCGCAATATATCCACTAAAACATCGCGCCCCAAGTGCATAGAACAAGAAGCCGACACCAACACCCCATCTTTATTCAGCAAGCGCATAGCCAGTTCATTAACCCGCCTATAAGCCTGCTCGCCTTTTTTAACATCTTTGCGGCGCGGGATAAAAGCGGGTGGGTCCATAATTATTACATCAAAACGCTCGCCATCTAAGGCCAGCTGCTTCATGGCCTCAAAGGCATTGCCCTGTAAGGTTGCTACCTTATCGCTAACGCCGTTTAACTCGGCATTGCGGTGTACACACTCCAGCGCAAACTCCGAGCTGTCTACACACAGCACCGACTCGGCACCAAAGGCCGCCGCCTGCACGCCCCAGCCACCTATATAACTAAACACGTCCAACACGCGCTTGCCTTTAACAAAGTGCACCAAGTTAGCGCGGCTGGCGCGGTGATCGTAAAACCAACCAGTCTTTTGCCCCTCGTATACCGGCACCTCAAACTGCACGCCGTTTTCTTCTATTAAAACCCGCTCGGGCACCTCGCCATACACCACTTCCACATAGTCTTCCAAGTCTTCGGCACCACGTATACGCGAATCATTTTTCATTAGGATACCGCTGGGCTTAAGCACTTGGCATAACGCCTCAACAATCTGATCTTTTACCAACTCCATGCCGGCGGTAGCCAATTGCACCACCAATATATCGCCAAATCTATCCACCACCAAACCGGGCAGGCCGTCGCTATCGCCATACACTAAGCGGTAATAGGGTTTCTCATTCATAGCCTGACGCAGGCTTAAGGCGATATTGATGCGGTGCACTAATAAGGACTTATCTAAACCTTGGCGGGCATCGCGGCTAATTAAGCGACCACAAATTAAGTTGTGCGGATTGAGATAGGCCACGCCCATCACCTTGCCTTGGGCATTCTCTATTAACACCTGCTGGCCGGGGATAATGTCTTTAATGGGCGTGGCTTTGGTATCTATTTCATTGCTGTAAATCCAGACATGGCCACCCCGTAAACGGCGGTCTGCTTTATTGTTTAAGCGTATTAGGGGGTAGTCGGTGCTCATGGCTATATCCAGGGATAGGGGGCGGGTCAAAGGCTGGCATTATACCTGAGATTACCTGCGCTCACTGGCCAAACTAATCTAGGGCTGTAATGGCGGTTAATAGTAAAGATTGGTATCGGGAAGTAAGCCCTCTCTAGAAACAACAACGCCCGCATTAGCGGGCGCTGTTGTTTCTAGAGAGGGCTTACTCGTCTTCGCAAAGCTGCTGATAATCTTCAGCACTCAACAAATTTTCCAGCTCTGAAGCATCGCTAGGGCGCAGTTTAAACAACCAGCCACCTTCATAAGGTTCCGCATTAACGGCTTCAGGTTCGTCTTCCAAAGTCTCGTTTACGGCAATCACTTCACCGCCTATAGGCGCATAGATATCCGAGGCGGCTTTTACCGACTCCACCACGCTAATTTCATCTCCCGCGGCTACTTTAGCGCCCACCTCAGGTACTTCCACAAACACTACATCACCTAAAGCTTCTTGCGCGAAATCAGAGATGCCTACAGTCACGGTGCCATCTTCTTCTAAACGCGCCCACTCGTGGCTGCGAGCATATTTCAATTCGCTAGGGGTATTGCTCATAGGGTTTTCCTCTTATGGGTCGCCAAATAAATATAGGGAGAGTAATAGCTGTTGTTAATATTTGCCTGCATTTTAACGTTGCTCAGCGGAAACACAAGAGCCAACTGCGGATAACAATTAATGTAAACCCATGGCACTAAGCATAACCCGGCGCTTAATGGCGGGGCTGCGATTAAAGCCCTGCATGCCGGCATTGCGCAACCAGCGCAGGGCTATATTGTTGTGGCCGAACAACTGTTTAAAGCCATCCATTGCTGCCATCATCGCTAGGTTCTCGGCCTTACGGCGACGCTGGTAGCGCTGCAACAGACTGATATCACCTAAGCCTAGGCCACGCTGCCTGGCTCGTAATAGTTCTTCGGCCAGTACCCGCACATCACTAAAACCTAAGTTTATTCCCTGGCCCGCCAACGGGTGGATGCTGTGGGCGGCGTCCCCCAGCAAGGCCAAGCCCGGCTGCACATAATCTACCGCGTGGCGCTGGCGCAGGGCAAAGCTATAACGCTTGGAGACGCCCTGCACCGCACCTAATGTATGCTCAAAAGCGGTCGCTAATTGCTGGCTAAATTCATCATCGCCTAGAGCCATTAACTGCTGGGCATAGTCGGGCAAGGCCGACCAAACGATGGAGCAAAAATGGCCTTGATGATCACCTCCCAAAGGCAAAAAAGCCAAAGGCCCCTCGGGTAAAAAACGCTGCCAGGCAGTATGTTGATGGGGTAATTCAGTTTGCACTGTAGCGACTATGGCGTGGTGATGGTAATCCCACTCCCTAGTGGCAAAACCGGCTTGTTGACGTAGCAACGAGTTGGCGCCATCGGCCGCAACTATCAAAGGAGCAGTTAATTGCTGACCATCAGCCAAGTCTAAGCAGCGCGGTGATGGCGTTTTGTTTGCGTTATTTTCACTCAAGCCTGCCACTTTCGCAGGATTAAAAAAACACACATTGGCCAAGCTCTGTAGCCGGTTTAATAAAGCCGCTAGGGTGATGCGATTTTCAACAATATAACCTAGGCAAGCTTGGTTGACCTCGGCGGCGGCAAAGTCCACCACACCGGTACCGTCAGCATCCCATACCCGCATATGTTGGTAGGCGGCTGCGCGCTGGCTAACTATCTCGGGCCACAGCCCTATGTCCGCCAGCAACTGTTGCGAAGCTAAGGTTAATGCGCTGACCCTGGCATCAAAGCCCTGCACCGAATTGTCTAAACTGGGCGCCTCGCTGGATAGCGTTTGTGCTTCCACCATGGCTATGCGCAGCTGCGGGTCGCCCTGCGCTAAGACGCAGGCCAAGGCGGTTCCGGCCAAACCGGCACCAACAATAACCACATCAAAAACCTGTGCCTGGGTATTATCCATGCTCCACCTCAATAGCCTGATCACCAGTAAGCTGATCATTGTGAGTCAACAAACCCAAGGCCGCGCCATAATGTTGGCCGGCGGCATGGCGCACAAAGCTGTGCTTTAAACTGGGCAGCATATCAACAGCGCTTAACCCTATATTGCGCAACAGGCTTAAGGGCTTAGCGACATGGGCAAACATTGCGCCTACTTGATCGGAAAACAAGATGGTTTTTTGCTGATCAAATTGCTGTGCTTGTTGATAAGGTTTTAATATCGAGAGTTCACCTATGTTTTGGTGCTGCGCTTTTGCGCTTAACACTATCTCGCTTAAACGTGCACAGTCGCGCAGCGCTAAATTAAAACCCTGCCCGGCGACTGGGTGCAGGGCATGAGCAGCGTTACCCATCACCACCACATGGGAGCGCAATTGCTCTTCGCTGGTTATCAACTGTAAGGGATATTGCAGTCGCTCACCCACGGCGGTGAACTGGCCCAAGCGGTGACCAAAACGCTGTTGTAAACGGTTTAGAAAATCAGGCTGCTCACAGCTACATAAATGCTGTGCCTGCTCGGCAGTTTGGGTCCACACCAAGGCTGCGCGCTGCTGATCGGCTAAGGGCAATAAGGCCATAGGACCTTGCTCGGTGAAACGTTCATAGGCGATATGTTGGTGGGCTTTTTCAAAGCTAACGTTAGCGACTACCGCCGACTGTTGATAATTGTGGCTGCGGTGTTGTATGCCCAAGTGCTGACGCAGTTGTGAGCCGGCACCATCGGCTACCACTAAAAGCTGGGTGCGAATTTGGCGCTGGTTTTCATCTTCCTGCAGGGTAAGCAGCATGCCGCCCTGTTGCGGTTGCGCTTGCGTGATGGTCGCTGGGCAAGCCAATTCTACTGCACTGTTAGCTAAGGCGCTGAGTAACACCTCACCTAGGCCACTGTTCTCTAACACATAACCCAAGGCGGGCCAGTGCATTTCTTCAGCATGTAATAACGCCGAGGCAAACGCGCCGCGCTCAGAAACGTGTATATGTTCGATGGCGGTAGCGTGCTCGCTTAACCGCGACCACAAACCCAGCTGTTCATAGATCACCCGGCTGCCGTAAGACAGCGCCGTAGAGCGGCCATCAAAACTAGGGCTGGTGCTTTGTATAGTGGCTGAGGGCTGGGCAACACTTTCTACCACTAACACGTTTAGTGTCTGGCCGTCGGGGCTGACTAGCCGCTGCAATAGCAGCGCCAAGCTGCTGCCCACCATACCGCCGCCAGCGATAACTACATCGTAGTCACAAGCACCTGTCATTAACCCGCCTCGGCCATGAGTGCCTCTATGTCGGCGACGGTTTTAGGTACCGCTGCGGTAAGATTTTCGCAGCCACCCTTGGTGACAACGATATCGTCTTCTATACGTATGCCTATGCCGCGCCATTTTTTAGCCACCTGCATATTATTTGGGGCCACATAAATGCCGGGCTCTACCGTCATGGCCATGCCTTCTTCTAGCACTCGCCACTCGTCGGCCACTTTATAATCGCCTACATCATGCACATCCATACCCAACCAGTGGCCGGCACGGTGCATATAAAAATCTTTATAGGCGCCCTCTTCTATCAGCGTATCCAGCTCACCTTTAAGCAGGCCCAGCGCCAGCAGGCCCTTGGTAATCACCTGCACGGTAATATCATGAGACTGGTTCCAGTGATTACCCGGTTTAATGGTGGCTATAGCTTGCTCTTGCGCCTCTAGCACGATGTTATACAGTGCTTTTTGCTCTTTGCTAAATTTGCCATTGGCGGGAAAGGTGCGGGTGATATCGGCGGCGTAATGCTCTAACTCGCAACCGGCATCAATTAAAATTAAATCACCGTCTTTGATTTTGCAGTTGTTGTCTATGTAATGCAGCACACAGCCATTTTTACCGGCACCCACTATGGTGGAGTAAGCAGGAAAGCGGGCGCCGTTGCGGGAAAACTCATGCAGTATCTCTGACTCTAACTGATACTCCATTATGCCCGGCTTGCAGATTTGCATGGCGCGTTTATGGGCTTGCGCCGATAGTTCGCCAGCCTTACGCATAATGCGTATCTCGGCGGCGCTTTTGTATAAACGTAAATCGTGTAGCAGGTGATCCAAATCTAAAAACTCACCCGGCGGGTGTGCGCCAGAACGCACTTTTGATCGTATGATATTAACCCAGCCCATTACCTTTCTATCAAAGTCTTGGTTGCGACCCATGGAGTAATACACGCGCTCACGACCTTCCAGCAAGCCCGGCAAAATATCGTCTATATCACTAATGGGAAAAGCATCATCGGCACCATATTCAGCACAGACGCCCTCGGGGCCAGACCTATAACCATGCCACAACTCCATTTTGGGATCGCGTTCGCGGCAAAATACGATAGTCTCACCGTACTCGCGGCCAGGTATTAGCAACAACACCGCATCGGGCTCGGCAAAACCGGTTAAATAATAAAAATCACTGTCTTGGCGAAAAGGGTATTCACAGTCGCGATTGCGTATCACCTCTTTGGCAGCGGGCACTATCGCTATGCTATCGGGCTCCATTTGCGCCATTAAGTTTTTACGACGTCTAGCAAATTCCTGTTTTGATATTCTTGTCATCACTACCACTTCGTTGGTTTAATGCAGTTGTTTCTTGGTCGATTTTTTAGCAAATAACTGCGCAGTACTAGGCACTGCGGCGTCATCATCGCCAGCCTCAGCGCTGGCAACAGCTGACTCTTGCTTGGGCAAGCATTCAAAGTAAATATTCATAGCCGCTAAACGTACATACTCTATCACGTCAAAAAAATCCGCCTCACTTTGCTCGCTGCTGTCGTCCGCACTTAGGCTCACTTGGGCAATAGCCGCCATATCGCTAAGCGCCTCGGAAACATCACTAGAGTAGGCCTGCTGACCCGCAGCCTGTTTTTTTTGCTTGCCCGCCAGAGCAAAACCGGTCAAAAAACCCTGACACCAGAACCCTAAGCACTCCACCCGTTGGCTGAGCTCTATATCATCATCGGGCAGTAATAATTGGGCATTTAAACTACCTTCGGCAAAGTTGGCCTGGGTAGTGGCTAATAGCTCAGCCAACAGCTGATTATCCTCGTTACTACCGGGCTCCACACTATCAATCAATTGCCAAGCCTGCTGCAACCATTGTTGCTCGGTTAGCTCGGCACCCACCGCCAGCTGGCCCATAACATAACCCTGCAACTGGCTGGGGGGCAGCATAGACCCTAAACGCCAAAATACCGTGGCAAAATCATCAAAATGCGGTGTCGCTTGCTCAGACATAAAAAACTCAACGTGGTAATAAAAAAGACGCGGATAAAACACAGTTACGCACTGTAATGGCGGCATCTTAGCGCCTTGCTCCCACAAAATCGACACCCCTAGCGCAGGCTAGCTCGCTGGTGGCAAACGCAAACTTGCGCACATTTTTCAAAACCATCGGCAGGTTATTGAAATTATTGATATTTATTACATTGACCACACCGCTTTGCACAACTATATTAAGCGGTGACTAAACCTTTAATAGACTAGGCGAATGGACAATCACAATTTGAAAGCGCTAAGTAAGAAAATTGAAGGCTTGATTGAGTTTTGCGGCCAACTAGACAGCGAGAACCGCAAACTCAAAGCTGAGGCCATAGGCTGGCAGCAGGAGCGCGAACAGTTAATCGAAAAAACTGAAACGGCTCGCAACCGCGTTGAGGCCATGATCACCAAGCTTAAAGCCATAGAACAAGAATCTTAATACGACCAGCAAGAGTATTTTCCATGAGTAGCAACGGCACCGTGACTGTAAAAATCCTCGGCAAAGATTACCAAATCGCTTGCCCCGAGGGGCAGGAGCAAGCCTTACAGCAGTCTGCCGCGTACTTAGATCAAAAAATGGTAGGCATACGCAAGACCGGTAAAGTCTTGGGGGTAGAGCGCATAGCCGTGATGGCCGCTCTCAATATCAGCCATGAACTACTGGAAACCGGCCCGCAAACCGGCGCTAACGGCAAGGCCAACAACGATCAAATCAGCAAGCTGGGCAACAAAATTGATGAAGCCCTGCACCGCTTTCGCCAATTAGATATGGGTTAACGCTTCTTTCCCTAACTAATACCCTCTATAATTAGCCTCGCTCTCTCGTCTATTTGCCAGGTAGTTCAGACCCCTGAGCCGATGCTTATACACCCGGAGGTTTCTCGCCTTGTTGGCGTGCCTGTCCGCTTGACGGAAAGCCCGATACTAGGCAGAAACCACCACCCTGAACCGCTGGGTTCAAGGGACAGACCGCCAGCGGTAGACAGGGAGAGCCCTTTCACCCCACCCCTCATAGCAGTAACATCCCAGCACAAACAATAACAACCTAAGGCCGGTTTACCCCTGTGAGCAGCCCAGAACAACTAGAACAGCACAAACGACAATTACGACAGCACTTGCGTAGCCTGCGTAATGACCTCAGCGAGCCGCAGCAGCAGCTAGCCAGCCAGCAGCTAGCCCAGCTGATCAGCGATAGTGGCGACTACCAACGCGCCCAACATATCGCCCTATACCTAGCCAACGATGGCGAAATAGACCCACAGTACCTATTGGCAAAGGCCGTTGCCGCCGGTAAGCACTGCTATTTGCCCGTGCTACAACCGGGTAACAGCCTGCGCTTTAGTCGCTACCGCCCCGGCGATAAACTCACCCTCAATCGCTACGCGATACCCGAGCCCCTCCACCCCGAGTTTCACCCCGCCGAGCAATTAGACTTAGTGTTAATGCCCTTGGTGGGCTTTGACCACGACGGCGGCCGTCTCGGTATGGGGGGGGGATTTTACGACAGAACCTTTGCCTGGCTACAACAGCCGGCCAGCAACAAACGCCCTAAACTACTGGGTTTGGCGCATCATTGTCAGGAAGTGGAAAAACTAGAATTGGCGAGTTGGGATATCCCTTTATCGGCGGTGGCCACCGATAAAGGGATATTTATTATTTAGCGCGGCACTACTTACGCTAAAAACATCTGCAAGGTACCCGTTAACACGGTACCTACGCTAAATACGATCATCAAAATCGTGAGTGAATCAACTTTACATAACATTACTATCTCCTAACCCTGTCTCGGGCCTTAATATCAATTAGCCGCTCCTTGCACATTAAGGAATAAATTCCAGCAGCGCAAAGCCAATCCCCGTTCCTGTGACCGACTCATAGGCCAAGCTGTTAAGTACATCACAGGCCAGCGCGCAATTAGACATATTGCCAATAACGATTAACAAGATACGACTATCGAGAAGACATGCTACGTAGGGCAATCGATAAAACTTTGGGCATCGTTTTTATTTTTTATACGCCCCCAGCTAACATAAAGCGAACAACTCGCAAAGCAGATGCGGCTGGGACAAAAATATTGGCAGAGGAATGCCTAATACGCCAGTTTTTATAGGGCTTTTTGTAACTATTTCACAAAAAAAGGCACAAAAGCCCCTTTTTTGAGACCAATAGCCCCTTATTGAGCGCTGAGAAATTGCTGATAAACGCAGTTATCACTCTCGTCGGCATAGCGATAGCCCAGCTTATCGAAGAAGGGCTGCAACTGCTTGCGCTGATCCTTGGGCACCTGCATACCCACTAATACCCGACCATAGGCCGAGCCGTGATTACGGTAGTGAAACATGGAGATATTCCAGCGGCTGCCCAAGCAGGCCAAGAATTTATCCAAGGCACCGGGGCGCTCGGGAAACTCAAAGCGATACAGCACTTCCTCACCCGCAGCAAAGGGCGCATGGCCGCCTACCATATGGCGCACATGCAGCTTTGCCATTTCATTATCGGTTAAGTCGGTGACCTGGTAGCCCTTCTCGGCCAAGCCGTCTACCAACGCCTGCCTGTCCTTAGACTGACCCGAGGTTTGTACCCCCACGAAAATGCTGGCCTCTTTTTGCGAGGCGTAGCGGTAGTTAAACTCGGTAATATTGCGTTTGCCCAGATCGCTGCAAAAACGCTTAAAGCTACCGGGACGCTCAGGGATAACCACGCTCAGTATGGCCTCGCGCTTCTCGCCAATTTCGGTGCGCTCAGAGATATAACGCAGACGGTCGAAGTTGGTATTGGCACCGCTGTCTATAGCCAACAAGGTTTTGCCCTCGCAACCGGTACGCTCTATGTATTTTTTCAAGCCGGCCAAGGCCAGAGCACCGGCGGGCTCGGCAATAGAGCGGGTGTCATCAAAAATATCTTTAATCGCTGCACAGATTTCGTCGGTGCTGGCGGTGATCACCTCATCCACCGTTTTGCGTATGATTCTAAAAGGCTCTTTACCGATTTGCGCCACGGCGACGCCATCGGCAAAAATACCTACCTGCGGCAGAATGGCACGGCGACCTTTTTCCAGGGCCAGTTTCAGGCAAGCGGCATCTTCTGGCTCCACCCCTATCACTTTTATATCGGGGCGCAGGTATTTGATGTAGGCCGAAACGCCGGCCAATAAACCGCCGCCGCCCACCGGCACAAATACCGCGTCCAAGGGGCCGTTATGCTGGCGCAAAATTTCCATGCCTATGGTGCCCTGGCCAGCTATCACCTCGGGGTCGTCATAGGGGTGTACAAACACCAGGCCTTTTTGCTCCATCAGTTGATAGGCGTATTTAGAAGCCTCATCAAAGGTATCGCCGTGCAACACCACCTTGGCACCGCGGCTGCGCACCGCATCTACCTTAATGAGCGGCGTGGTTTTGGGCATGACGATGGTGGCCTTTACCCCCATTTTTAACGCGGCCATAGATAGGCCTTGAGCGTGATTGCCCGCCGAGGCTGCTACTACGCCCTTGCTAAGCTCCTCCTCGGTGAGGTGCATCATTTTGTTATAGGCGCCGCGTATCTTAAAGGAGAATACCGGCTGCAAGTCTTCACGCTTAAGCAAAATCTCATTATTAAAACGCTTGGATAGACTGGGGGCTTTATCAATAGGCGTCTCTATCGCCACATCGTAAACGCGGGCTTCGAGTATTTTTTTGATATAGCGCTGCGGCATGGCAAGCAAACTCCCAGAAATAAATGGTGATCATGATAATTGGCTGCCATAGTAATCGCTTGCACAAAATAATTCAGCACAAAGCGCTGATTAGCCTTGGCCGCCCAGAAATAAACCGCTTAAAGCCGAGATATCTTTTCCATTCGCGCCGCAGCTCTCTATAATTGAGACTTTATCATCATTAGCTCAGAGCCCCCTATGACCCAAACTATGACCCAAGACGAGTTAAAACAAGCGGTAGCCAAGGCCGCATTGGATTATATAAAGCCCCATATCGATAAACACTCCGTCATAGGCATAGGCACGGGCTCAACCGCCAACTACTTTATTGATTATTTAGCCGAGATTAAGGCCGACGTGAACGCCACCGTGGCCAGTTCAGACGCCTCTGCCCAACGTTTACAGCAGCACGGCATACCGGTATTGGATTTAAACAGTGTCGATGAAATTAGCTTTTACATCGACGGCGCCGATGAGAGTAATCACCAACTACAGCTAATTAAAGGCGGTGGTGCCGCCCTCACCCGCGAAAAAATTGTCGCTGCCTGCGCCAAAGAATTTGTCTGTATAGCCGACGAAAGCAAATTAGTCGATACCTTAGGCGGCTTCCCCTTACCGGTAGAAGTTATTCCCATGGCGCGCAGCCATGTCGCCCGCGAGCTGGTTAAATTAGGCGGCGACCCGGTCTACCGGCAAGGGGTCACCACCGACAACGGTAATATCATCCTCGATGTGTATAACTTTGCCATTGCCGATGCCCTACACATAGAAAGCGCCATCAACCAAATAACCGGCGTGGTGACTAACGGTTTATTTGCCCTAAGGCCTGCAGACATATTGTTTTTGGCCACGCAAAATGGCGTAAAGCAGCTACACCGTTTAGACTAAGCCCACGTACTTGATCAGAAAACTACTATAAGTAATTAAACATTAAAGGCTTTTGATCATTGGCCGACATATTCCTTCACGGAATAGCTTAATAATTTACGCATGCTTTACAAGTAAACGGGTATTAATCATGAATAGACTTAGTGTGGGCCAACGTCTTGCCGCTTTGGTAGGTGTACCACTCATCATCATTATTCTATTGGTCATCTCTTCACTCTCCTCTTTCTCGACCATAAATAATAGTGTGGGCCGCATCTACGACGATAGGGTAGTACCCCTAACCCAGCTTAAATCCATTATGGATGGCTATACCGATATTATTAACGCCATCAACAAAGCGGATAACGGACTCAAAAACCCCGACGAAGCGCTAAAAGAGCTGCGCCGCGGCCAGGCCATGATTAAGACCAACTGGGCCAGCTACACCCGCAGCCGCCTCAATGAGGCCGAGAGCAAACTGGTTGAGTCCACTAACTCCAAATTTGGTGCCGCAGACACCACCATAGAAGCGGCGGCTGAAGTCTTAGCCCGCATGGGCACCACCCTAGCCTTTGATGAATACGGCGACACCCTGATCACGGACTACAACGGCGATCTGTTTGAATACACCGACCCCATAGCCACCGAAATTGCCGCCTTAATCGAGCTGCAATTAAACATCGCCAAACAAGAGCGCCAAAACGCTCAAAGCATATATGATGACTCCTTTAACTTACTCGTTACCTTAGGCCTGATTGCCTTGGTGCTAATGACCGCTTCAGGTATCACCGTAGGCCGCTCTATTTCGAAACCTCTTAATGAACTAAGAGCGCTGATACAACAGGTAGACTCCGACCAAGACCTCACTGTCAAAATATCCATAGATCAGAAAGACGAAATCGGTGAAGTCGCCAGCGCCTTCCAGCGCATGGTCAACCGCTTTAGCGCTATCTTGGCCGACGTGCGTGACACCAGTTTCCAAATTCAGGAATTTGCCAACTCACTGTCTAACAACACCGAAATCACCCGTGAAGGGGTAAAAGTACAAACCCGCGAAACCGATCAAGTCGCCACTGCCACCACCCAAATGACCCACGCCATAGAAGAAGTGAGCCGCAACGCCTCACTAGCCGCCAACGCCGCCAACGATGCTAACCGCGAAACCATAGACGGTACTGCGGTATTAGAAGAAGCTACCAGCTCGCTTAACAGCTTAGCCAACCGCATCAACGCCTCTAGCGAGGTGATTAACCGGGTAGAAACCGACAGCTCCGCCATAGGCACGGTGTTAGATGTTATCCGCGGCATCGCCGAGCAGACTAACTTGTTGGCACTTAACGCCGCCATAGAGGCCGCTAGAGCCGGCGAACAAGGTCGTGGCTTTGCGGTAGTCGCTGACGAAGTGAGGTCGTTGGCACAGCGCACCGCCGAGTCCACCCAAGAAATTCAGAAAATGATAGAGCGGCTACAAAGCGGTGCCCAAGAAGCGGTTAAGTCCATGTCGGAAGGCACCGAAGAAATGAGTCGCACGCTGGAGCGCGCCGCAAAAGCAGGGCAATCACTAACCGCCATAGCTAAAGCGGTAGAACTGATTAACGAAATGAACACCCAAATCGCCGCCGCCACCGATGAGCAAAAAACGGTATCACAAGAGATATCCCACAATGTGGTCAATATTTCTGATGTTGCAAAAAGCTCAGAGCACTCGGTTGCAGAGATAGACCAAGCCAGCTCACAATTAAAAGACGTGTCTAACCGCTTAGCCAGCTTGGTCAACGAGTTTAAAACGCAATAAAACATAAACATATTAATCAAAAGGAAGGCATTGCCTTCCTTTTTTTATGTCTGGCATTTGCTGACATAGCATGACAAAAGTCTTTGCCCCCAGACATTAGTGCGATTGACAATAATAGGGATAAACACAAAGATAAGTTGTAACTAAAGACACTTATCGATTAAGGAAAATAATAATGCCAACTCTTAAACACGCCGTTCTTATTGCAAGCAGCATGGCTATTACCAGCCTATTCACCCTACACGCCAGTGCCGCCGAGGCTAAACTGTCTAAACCCGCCGTCATGAGCAAACAAGACATCGCAGGGGATATTTTTAAACGCCCGGATATGATTATTGAAAAACGCGATAACGGCACCCAAGTGCTAGATGTAGTCTCACTGCTGAGCAGCGACAAAAAATTTGTTAGCGGTATGTATAAGGCCCCGGCCGGTCGCTTTGAAGTTACCGAGCCCTATGGCGTAGACGAATACATGTATTTTCTAGAAGGCGGCGTAACGCTCACCTCTAGCGACGGCACAGTGACAGAAATTAAAGCCGGCGATGCCGTCACCCTAGCGAAAGAGTGGACAGGCATTTGGGATACCCAAGGTTATACCAAAATCTATGTTATCTATTCACCCGATAAGCCCATGGATTAAACACGGATTAAGAGAACCTGACCATGTCAAAAAAACCCACCATTACTCGCCGTGACTTTCTTAATGGCGCGGCCCTAAGCTTAGGCGCCAGCGCTGCAGCCTCGCCCTTAAGCGCCCTTGCTGCCAGCAGCAAGCAAGCGGCAAGCAGCCCTTATTATCCGCCCAAGCTCACCGGCCTGCGCGGCACTCATAAAGGCGCTTTTGAAGTCGCGCATTCAGTAGCTTGGCAGGGCAAGCAATGGCCCATACCCAGCCAGCAAACCGATAGCGACTACGATCTGGTTGTGGTGGGTGGGGGATTATCAGGCTTGAGTGCCGCGTTGTTATTTCAACAGCAAGCCGGTGCCAATAGCCGCATACTGATACTAGAAAATCACGACGACTTTGGCGGCCATGCCAAACGCAATGAGTTTACTGTCGACGGCAAGCAATTAATTAGCTATGGCGGTAGCCAGTCCATAGATACGCCTAGCGGGTTTTCGAAAGCGTCTTCGCAGTTATTAAAAGATTTAGCCATAGATACCCAACGCTTTAATCAGTATTACGACAGCGGTTTCAAAAAGAAGTGGGGCTTAAAATATGGTCTATATTTTAGCGAGCAACACTACGGTAAAAATTTCTTGGCTGATAATCCGTTTAGCTGGCATGGTGAAAAGCTAGTTTCATTAACTGAGACTATTAGCAGCTACCCCATATCAGCAACCGCTAAACAAAGCCTGTTACGTTATTTGGATGGCAGCCAAAAGATCAAGCTACCCGAGTGGAGCTATACAGAAAAAATTGAGCACTTGCGCAAGCTCAGCTATTACGATTTTCTTAGCCAATACGCACAGTTAAGCCACGAGGCCATCAATATATTTAATGGCAGCATGAAAGGCTTATGGGGGCTAGGCTGGGATGCGCTATCGACACTGGAAGCGATACGCACGGGTATGCCTGGCACTGATAAACTAGGGGTAAAATATGAGGATATTAATACCCATAAAGGCGAAGACGAGCCTTATATTTATCACTTCCCCGATGGCAACGCCGGCGTAGCTCGCGCCTTAGTGCGTAAGTTAATTCCCGCCAGTATGGCCGGCAACACTATGGAAGACTTGGTGCTCAATAAAATGGATTACAGCACCTTAGATAACAGCAACTCGCCAGTGCGCATACGTTTAAACAGCACCGCCGTTAACGTACAGCACAGCAAAAATCAGCAGCAGGTTAACATCACCTATGTGCGTGAAGGCAAAACGTATAAAGTGCAAGCCAAGCACTGCATTATGGCTTGCTACAATAATATTATTCCCCATATCTGCCCCGAAGTACCTGCTGCGCAAAAAGAAGCTATCGCCTACGCCACTAAAGTGCCACTGGTATATGCTAATGTGGCCATTAGAAACTGGCGCGCCTTTGCCAAGGCAGGCAAGAGCGGTTTTTATGTGCCCAACAACAAGTTGTTTCATAACATGGAGTTAGATTTTCCGGTTAGCATGGGCGGCTATCAGTACACCCAAAATCCTGACCAACCCATCGTATTGCATTGCAGCATGGTGCCCACCCAACCCTATCAGGGTTTAAGTGGTAGAGAGCAGCACCGCTTAGGTAGACAACAACTGTATCAACTGCCGTTTGCAGATTTTGAAAAGGATTTATTCAGCATATTAGACGGTGCATTATCACCCCACGGCTTTGACCCCGTTAAGGATATCGCCGCTATTACTGTCAATCGCTGGCCCCATGGGTACGCTTATGAATACAACGAGTTATTTGATCCCGCCGGTTGGAACAGAGATAACGGCCCGCATATAGCAGGCCGCGCACAAATGGGGCGCATTTCTATCGCCAATTCTGACGCTTCCGCCTATGCCTATGTCAACGGTGCGTTCGACGCCGCTCATAGGGCAGTCGCCGAGCAGCTCAATAGTTAGTGGCAACAAAACAAAAGAGAGGCTTAGGGATAAAACCTCTCTTTGAGCTATATCAATAACTATTCACAGCAAACAACTACACTGCATAGACACGCCTTTATTAATGAGATGGACTATGCAAGCTTTACCGCATCACTACACCGTTACTGCCAGCGCTGAAGAGCAGAACAATTTACAGCTTACTGGCGACAATTTACCCGCACTGAGTTGCGCCCCGCCCAAAAACTTTGGTGGCCCTGGTGACCAGTGGTCGCCTGAAGATTTATTAATGGCCTCGGTAGCCAGTTGTTTTATTTTATCCTTTCGTGCCATCGCTAACGCTTCAAAGCTATCGTGGCAACAGATCAACTGCCAATCGGAAGGCATACTCGATAAAGTTGAACGCGGCATGCAGTTCATTCAGGTCAACACCCAGGTAAAACTCACTATTAGTAACGAGCAAGATAAAGACAAAGCAGAAAAACTATTACATAAGGCCGAACAAAGCTGCTTAGTACTAAACTCTATGACCTCACAATCACAACTGCAGTGCGAGATCACTGTCGTCAGCTAAACGCAAAGCAGGCTGTTATAGTGATTCCTCAGCGGCTATAGTTATTGCTACCGCCTATAAACTAAGTAACCGCACTATGAATATACAGCCTTATTTTGAGCAACAAGGCTCAGGCCCGCCCATCGTTTTTATACATGGCTCGTTCGCTAGCCATGCCGCCTGGAAAAAATTTGTAGAGCAACTCAGCCCACAATATCACTGCATTAGTATTAAACTGCCCGGCCACGGTGATGCACCGGCTATAGCTGACCACTCGCCGGCCACCATACGCACAGAAACCACACTCATTAGCCAAATTATAAACACGCTTACCGATCAACCTGTGCAGCTAGTGGGCCACTCCTATGGCGGCGTAGTGGCGCTGGCCTTAGCACTAGAAAACACCATCAATATAAGCAAGCTCAGCTTGTTTGAACCGGTTGCCGGCTGGCTATTACAACAAGCCGCACACACGCAGCCTGAGATAACAGCACTCAATAAATTTTTAACAGGGTATAGGCAGGCGGTTGCCGAACAACAAATCCATGCTTGTGGTCAGGTCATCGATTTTTGGGGTGGCCAAAACAGCTATGCCGCCCTGCCAGATTTTATAAAAGATACCATGACCCCCATGACGTCTGAGAATATACGGCATTGGGATATATGTATGAACCTAGCTTACACGCTACAAGATTTACAACAGCTAACGATGACAACCCAGCTCATTTACGGCGATCGATCTAACCCTATACTGCACACCCTCGCGCAACTTATCGCCGAAGCCATACCCAATAGCCAACTACAATGTATACCCGGTGCTAGCCACTTTTTAGTCAACAGCCACAGCGCTGCTTGCATTACGGCACTACAGCAAACGGTTTAATGGATTAATAACAATTTAGTGATGACGGCAGCGATGCACTTCTACCGTCACATGCACTAAGCCCAAAGTTTGCGGTAGCCGTGATTTATATTCATCTGGCGTCACCGGTTTATCCGCCACTACCGTAATCAAGGCCGAATAAATCTCTGGCCCTATAGACCACACATGCAAATCGCTAACTCGCGTGTCCTCATCACTTTCCAGCGCCGTTCGTATTTCTTCACGTAACAGTTTGGGGGCCTGTTTATCCAGCAACACCGCGCTGGTAGTCCGCAACAGGCCATAGGACCAACGGGCGATAAGTATTGCGCCTACCACCCCCATCAGCGGGTCCATCCACACATAGCCATAATACTTAGCGGCTATCAATGCCACTATCGCCAGCACCGAGGTAAGTGCATCGGCCAATACATGCAAGTAGGCCGAGGTCAGATTATGATCGTGGCCGTTATGGTGGTGATCACCATGACTGTGCACCCCCAGCACATAGGCACACAGCGCATTAACCAGCAAACCCAACACCGCAACCGCTATGGCTTGGTTGAATACGATAGCCACCGGGTTAAGCAAACGCTCAACACTTTCCACCGCCATCATTAAGGAAAAAATCACCAGCAGCACGGCACCAGTAAAACCGCCCAGCGCATTCACCTTGCCGGTGCCAAAGCTAAAACCAGGGTTAAGAGCATGGCGGCGCGCATAAATATAGGCAAAAGCAGTAATGGCCAATGCCACGGTATGGGAAGCCATGTGCAGGCCATCGGCCAGCAAGGCCATAGAGCCATAAAGCACCCCTGCGCTAATCTCTACTACCATCATTACCGCGGTAATGGCGATGACGATTAGCGTTTTCGATTCACCAGGCCGGCGCTTATCTTGATTAAAAGTATGCTCGTGCTGCCAGTCTTGTAAATTATTATCGTGCATAAAATAAATACCTTTTACGATACTCGCCGTGCTTCGGTCCAGCGCATCAGCAATAGGGCAATAGCCGCACAGCTGCCAAAACCCATAACCAAAGGCTGCACGCTACCTTGGTAAGCACCGCCTATAAACACCGCCAAAGGCACAGAGATTAAGGTCGATAACGACCCTACTACCGCAGCCCCTACCCCAGCGATATGGCCCAGCGGCTCCATCGCCAAAGCGTTAATATTGCCAAACAATAATCCTGTACAAAATAAGCTAATAAGAAAGTACAGCACCAATAACCACAGCGGTGGATGACCCATAAACTGCCAAACGACTATACAAAATAATAGCGACACCCCAGTCAACAGCCACAGCGAACGGGCACAGATATACTGCATGCCAAAACGCATCACCAGCCGGCCGTTGGTAAAAGATGCACCGCCTACGGCCAACGCTAATAACGCAAATAACGCGGGAAACCATGCGCCTAACTTATACTGCTGCTGAAAAAGTTGCTGCGTGCTGGCCAAGTACGCCAAAAAAGCGCCAAACACAAACCCTGCCATCAGGGTATAACCCAAAGCCACCGGGTTACGTAACACCTCCATAATGGCACGCTTTATATGCAGTAAGGAAAAGGGCACACGCTGCGCAGGCAACAAGGTTTCTGGCTGGCGCCAGTAAAACCACAGCAACACCAACAAACCCTGCAGCAGTATGGCAACAAAAATCGCCTGCCAACCGGCCCACAACAAAATAGCCTGGCCTACAGCAGGCGCAACCATAGGCGCTAAAATAAACACCGTCATAATAAACGACATCACCCGCGCCATGGCCTGGCCTTGATACATATCCCTAATCAACGCGATGGATACCGTACGCGGCGCCCCCAGGCCTATGCCTTGTAAAATGCGACCCAATAACATCGTAGAAAAATCGGTGGCGACTATAGATAGCAAACTACCCAGCACAAACACCGCCATACCTATAGCCACCGCAGGCTTACGCCCTAGACTGTCGGATAAGGGGCCAAAAAATAATTGCCCCAGCGCCATACCTAAAAACAACAGGGAAATAATCAATTGATTATCGTTGGCATCACTCACCTGCAAGTCGCGGCCGATTTCGGGCAGTGCCGGCAACATACAATCGATGGAAAGCGCAACCAGCGAGGTCATTATTGCCATTAAGGCAACAAACTCAGCTTGGGGCAAAGCAGGTTTTGGCGTTACGTTATTCAATTGGGACAACTCATTTATAAAATAATCAAGCGATAGTATCAGATATCGATAATAGCCACGTTACATAACCCTAGTTTTTCTTCGCCTTTAATCGAATAGAAAAAGCTGATAACTTGCTGGCTCATGATTAACACTAGGGCTTTTGTTTTTACCGCACTATGCGCATACCTTGTATAACATAAACCCACTGATAAGCCCTCTGCAGAGAATAATTATGCTACACCCCCCTGAAACTAGTGCCGCCTCGCAGACCTACCTAGGCCTGCTAGAAAAAATTGCTGTAGCCGCTAATGAAGCCAACTCCACCACAGAATCTTTACAAAAAGCGCTGATGTTTATTTGTCAGGCAACGGGCTGGTCTTTAGGCCATGTATTTATCAGTGGCCCCGACAACATTCTGCGCTCCGCCAATATCTGGCATATTATTGCGCAACACCAACAAGCTAATTTACTTCGCTTTCGCGAAGACAGTGAGGCACGACCCTTTGCCAAGGGCGAGGGTATACCCGGCCGCGTCTTTGCCAACGGCCAACCTGAGTGGATGATTAATGCGCAGCAGGACCCTGCTTATATACGTCAAGACAGTATCGCCAAAACCAGCCTCAAATCCTGCTTTGCCTTCCCCGTATTAACCGGTGATAAAGTCGTCGCGGTATTAGAGTTTTATTCCTCGCGGGCGCATCAGCCCGACCACGCACTGCTGGATGTTATGAGCCATGTAGGCCTGCAACTGGGCCGCGTGTTTGAACGCGAGCTAGCACAACAACAGCTGGCCGACAGCGAGCAACGTCACCGCCATATACTCAATAGCACCGCCGATGCCTTTATTGCCATGGATAGCCTAGGCTCGGTGACCGCGTGGAACCATGCTGCACAACGCATCTTTGGCTGGAACTCAGAGCAAGCGCTGGGGCGCACAGTAGCCGAACTCATCGTCCCCCCCGCCTTTAGGGAGGCCCACCAACAGGGTATGCAGCGCTTCTTAATCAGTGGCCAGGCCAGCGTACTGGGGCAAACTCTAGAGCTGCCAGCCATGCACTGCAAAGGCCATGAATTTCCCATAGAGATCACCCTTTGGTCTATACAGGAGAATGAGGAATGGAGCTTTTTTGCCTTTGCCCGCGATATTAGCGCACGTAAACGCCAGCAAGACGAACTCAAGCACCAGGCATTACACGATGCCCTTACCGGCCTGCCCAACCGCCTTTTATTATTAGATAGGTTGGAGCAACACCTAGGGCAACGCAAAGAGCAGCGCTCGGGCTTGGCGGCCTTGTTTGTCGACCTAGATCACTTTAAACGCATTAACGACAGCTTTGGCCATGAAGCAGGTGATAGCGCTTTAATTGAAGTCGCCAAGCGCCTACAGCAAGCCGTACGCCCCAATGACACCGTTGCCAGACTGGCCGGCGACGAATTTGTGATCGCCTGCCCCGATATCAACAGCCACCGTGACGCCGCGATTATTGCCCAGCGCATACTGGACACACTAGCGCCCCCCATGCAATTGCTAGGTGATAGCATCTTTTTAAACGCCAGTGTAGGCATAGCCTTGGCTGACCAATACAGCAGCGCCGAAAATCTTATCAGTGCCGCCGACATCGCCATGTATGAAGCCAAAGGCAGTGGCCGTGGCGCCTATCAATTATTTGATGAGCGCATGCAAATACAAGTCAGCACGCAACTGCGGGTGGAAAACGAGATACGCCACGCCCTAGAACACGACAAACAACAATTCTGCCTACACTTCCAACCCATAATAGAAAGCCACAGTGGCGACATTATCTTTCTCGAGGCCTTAGTGCGCTGGCAACACCCCCAGCGCGGCTTACTCTCACCCATAGAGTTTATCCCCATCGCGGAAGAAACCGGCTTAATCGTGCCTTTAGGTGAGTGGATACTGGAACTAGCCTGCCAAGAAGCCAACAGTTGGCAACAGCGCTGCCAATTAAATAGACCCTTGGGCATCTCGGTAAATTTATCGGGCCGGCAATTAGCGCAGGCCGATTTGGCGCAGACTATCCATGACATTATGGCCCGGGCACAGCTCAACCCGGCCCGTTTTAAACTGGGCTTTGAAGTCACCGAAACCGAAATTATGCGTGACCCCGCAACGGCCTCCGCAACCTTGCAAACCCTCCGCGAATTGGGCGCCCATATTTCCATAGATGATTTTGGTACCGGCTATTCTTCACTAGCCTATCTTAAACAATTTCCGGTCAACACCATCAAAATCGATCGCTCTTTTATTATCAATATTGCGCAGGACCCTGCCGACCAAGCCATAGTCAGCTCAGTGGTGCACCTAGCCCACGCCCTCAACTTTGCAGTGGTTGCCGAAGGCGTAGAAAACCCTGAACAGGCGCAAATGCTGCGCGAGATGAAAGTGGATTATATTCAAGGTTATTTATTTGCTAAACCGCAGCCCTCGGAGCAACTACTAAAGCTAATCAATCAGCAAAAAGGCCGTTTATACGAAGCGAAATAAACCAGTTCCTTAGTGCTGTGAGGCCCAAGCAATATAGCTAGCCACATAACGGCTAAGCCGCTCTTGTGCCTTGCTATCACAAAGCACACCGCTACTATCAAAAGCCTGTTGCGCCAGCGGCAATAAATAATCGGGCGATAGCAGTACTGGCGTTAAGGTGCCTGCCAATACATCACGTAAATGCACCTGCGCCCTAGCGCCACCCAGCGGGCTCATAGACGCACTCACAATACCGCTGGGCTTGCCCGCTAACACCGATTGATAGGCCGGGCGCGAGGCCCAGTCTATAGCGTTTTTTAACACCCCGGGGATACTATAATTATATTCTGGAGTGGCAAAAAAAATGCCGTCTGCCTGCGTAATCGCGGCTAACAAACGGCTTACCGCTGCTGGTTTAACATCCCCATCCAAATCACTGTTGTATAAAGGCAGCTCTGAAAGGTCAAAAATCTCGAACACAGCCCCCTGATTTTTAGCGACCTCAGCCGCTGCCTTTAACAGCAGGCTGTTGAATGAAGCCTGTCGCAGGCTGCCGCTAATACCGATGATATTCATACGCTCTCCGTTATATTTTTTATCACGTTAGCTGCAGCTATGCTGCTAACATTCTAGTCTAGATGAAAAAACGGCATTCGCAGCTATAGTTGACAATAACGCCCTACACAGAGTCGCGCACTATGGCAATTAACCTACCCTTACCCGCCGAGAAAAAACTTACTGTTTTAAGCCGTATAGAGCCAGGCTGCCTAGGCCCGGAAGGCATAGATCATGTGGACGCCTTTTGTGAATTCGCCCAACAGGCACTGGCCTCACTGGATTCCGACTTTGTGCATTGGCAGCTTAGCCCTAGGATGGATAAAAATATGCCTGAGATGCAATATCAACTCAGCCATAAGAACATTAGCCATGAGCAGGCCGAAAGATACTTGCGTTTATTTAATGGAAGCCTAGATGAATTTGAAAGTCACTTACACGAAGAGCTAGCGGGGTTAATCGATCAATTCTTAGGCCATTAATCCAGCCACACCGTCACCCTCAATTATCCTCCACGCTATCATCCGAATTCTTCTGATATTCGCGACGCCGCCATTGCTTGAGAGCTTCTTTTTGCATATCAACGGCCTGATCTTTTTCGTCAATAATTTCCAAGCCCAGCATAGTCTCCAGCACATCCTCTAAACTGATAATACCTTCAACACCCCCATACTCATTAACCACCATCATCAGGTGCACCCGCAACGTAAGCATTTCGTTTAACACATGGCTAAGCGACATAGTCGGCAACAATGCGGGAAGGTCGCGTTTATAATTGGCTAACAGGCTATCGCCATTACCCCTAGCCTGGGCCAGAAATAAATCACTGCGAAATACATAGCCAGTTATTTCTTCACGACTATCAGCAAAAACCGGGATGCGGCTAAAAACCGCTTTATCGTGCTTATGAAAAAAGGCTTCTACGGTGAGTTGCTGCGGCAGGGAAAAAACAACAGTTCTAGGGGTCATGGCATCTTTAACCTGGGTACTCCTTAGTTTCATTAAATTTTTTACAAACTTGGATTCTTGCTTGGCTAACTGACCATCCTGCGAGCTAATCTCCGCCATTGCTGCAAACTCTTTGCGGCTAAAACCATTTAGACTGGGTTCGTTGGGAATATTGGCAGTAATTTTTACCGACAACTTCACTAGGGGATATAGCAAGAGGATTAAATATTTTAACGAGTGAGCCGTAATAGGCGCTAACTGCCGCCAGTAAGTTGCCCCTAGTGTTTTTGGTATAATTTCCGAAAAAATCAATATCAACAAAGTCAAAACCACTGATGCCAAACCTATATAGGCACTACCAAATACTTCTGTCGCTTGCGCGCCCGCACCCACTGCGCCTACGGTATGAGCGATAGTATTGAGTGATAAAATAGCCGCCAACGGTTTGCCTATGTCGTCCTTTAACTCCTTGAGTAAGTCACCAGCCGCTTGTTGGCCGTGGCTTCTCATAATAGCGATATGCGCGCGATTGACGCTAAGCAGCACCGCCTCAAAAATAGAGCAGACAAAGGAAAAAAATATAGCGATAAGTATGTAAGTGGTGAGTAGCAGCATAAAAAACCTAACTCAGTGACAGCCTAAAAAACAATCTAGCGTTAAGCTAAACCCATTATAACTAGACGCGAAGTACTAGAATGCTAACCACCAAACATAGCGAGGTTAAGTTCAACACTATCCCCCAGCCAATAAGCATAAAGGGTGTGGTCGTTTAAATCATTGCCGGTTAAAGCATGTACTAATACGCTAAGGCCATTGCGCCGCTCATCCAACCAAGGAATCAAGGCATCAAAATCTCTAGTGCCAAAAATAATCTGACAGCTCCACCTAGGGTGTGGCCCCACCAGCTTTTCATGCACGCGCCCTATCTGTAAGCCAAAGCGCTCGCCGCCCTCAGCGCAAAGCGCCGCAGCATAGGTCACGCTATGCTCATCAAAATAGACATGGGCATGGTAGGCTTTATGCTTATTAACCGGTCGCTGTACTGCATTCATTGATTACTACCTGCATCTATAGATGGCGAAAAAAACTATCAATTTAAAATAAAAAAGCACGCATTATGCTAATGAGTGCAGGCCAAGCATATTGCCCTCCGTATCCATGACTAAGCTAATAAATCCATACTCACCAATGGCCATCTTAGGCCTTTGTATATTGCCACCAGCAGCTATCACCCGCGACTCTTCAATGGCACAGTCATCACAGGAGAAATAGACCAAGGTGCTATTGCCGCCGGCGACAACGCCATCCATTTTCACCAGTGCGCCGGTAGCACCATACTCTTCCATATCCGATGGAAATGACTGCATGCTTATGGATGTATCAGTAGGGTCGCCTAGCGTCTCTAGCTCTACGGCTAGCACCGCCTCATAAAAAGCCTTGGCCCTAGCCATATCATTGACATAAATTTCAAACCAACAGAGCGGATTTTTAGCCATGCTTATCTCCTTATCGCTTGCGACCATTCATGCTGTTTAAAAAATCTTACCCGGATTCATTAAGCCTTTAGGGTCTAGCTGTTGCTTAATCCCTTTCATTAACGCAATTTCTAATTCACTACGGCTATAGTGTAAATAGTCTTTTTTCAGCAAGCCTATGCCATGCTCTGCAGAGACGCTGCCGTTATAGGTCGCTAGGCGCTCAAAGATGGCAACGCTAATTGCTTTACAGCTGTGATCAAATTCGGCCTTGGTTAACTCATCGGGCTTGAGTATATTTAAATGCACATTACCATCGCCTATATGGCCATACCATATCACTTGGTATTGCGGCGCTAGTTCGCTGAGTATTTTTTCCACCTCTAATAAAAACTCGCCCTGCTGCGAGGGAGGCACGGACAAGTCATGTTTCAAGGGCTGCCACTGGGCCAATACCGAGCTTATTTCTTCGCGCAAACGCCACAGGTTTTGATATTGAGCTTGGTTTTGGCTGATCACACCGTCTAGCGCTATGCCCTGCTCTAGGCACTGCTCAAACAAGCTCATGGCCCGCTCTATGACCATATCATCCTTGGCTTCAAATTCTATTAGTGTGTAATAAGCACCGACTTCACTACAGGGCCGTTGCAGCCCTAGCTGCGCCGTCACCTTTTGTAAGGCCTGCTCTGAAAAAAACTCAAAGGCGGTTAATTCCATACCCACTTGAAAATGCGCTAACACTTGCAACAGCGCGGTTAAATGTGGCACCGCCAATAACAACACGGTTAAATGTTCAGGCGGGCGGGTAAGGCGCATAGTGGCCTCGGCCACAAATCCCAAAGTGCCTTCGGCGCCTATAAACAATTGCTGTATATCGTAGCCGGTATTATTTTTAAGCAGGCTTTTATTCATGTCTAATATATCACCGGCACCGGTAACCACTTTTAAGCCCGCTACCCACTGCCGCGTCATACCGTATTTTAAAACTTTTATACCACCGGCATTGGTGCTGATATTACCGCCTATTAAACTGGAACCACTGGAAGCAAAATCTACTGGATAGTACAAGCCCTGCTGCTCGGCAAAGGCCTGTAAATCGGCAGTAATCACCCCCGCCTCACACACCACTGTACGATCGATGGCATTGAACTGCTTAATGGCATTCATATCGCGCAGTGACACCACTACCTCGCCCTGTATCGCTACGGCCCCACCCGATAACCCGGTGCGACCAGCGGAGGGCACTAAGGCTACGCCCTCACGATTAACTAACTGAACTATGGCTTGTAGTTGCTCTATGTTTTGCGGAAAGATAATGGCGCTGGCATTAGCGCTAAACTGGGTGCTATCTTTACCCCAGTAGCTGAGCTCTGCAGCATCGCGGGTAATTTTTTTATCGCCTACTATTTGCAGCAGTTGCAGGTATATATCATTTGTTAACATTTAACTGTGTTCGCTTAAGTATTGATTAATTAAAATAAAAACTTGCTGACGCATGACTTCGGTCTCATTAACCAATTGATGTCCAGCGCCTTCTATATACCCTATTTTGGCACAAGGTAATTTTTTATTAATTGCCGGTATATTAATACGCCAATCGACCGTACCGTCATCCAGCCCCTGAACAATTAACACCTTGTGCTTTGTCGCCTTAAAATATTTAAACTCTTCCACCCATTCTATCAAGGCCCCCACCCAACCTAAATGGGTGTGCTTACTTTGCAGTGGATCTTGGTATTTTAAAAAATAAATAAAGTTTTTATCGTGGCTATTATTAGCAAAGCGACGCGGCAATCGTTTGATAAAGTTTTTAACTATTCGGTATAGCAAACGACTACTGCGCCATTGATATATTTTCAATAAAGGCGCCAACATTACCGCAGCCCTATTTTGTTGCGGATGCTCTAATAAGTATTGCATGACTATCGCTGCGCCAGTGCTTTGCCCTATTAGCGCGGCGATGGGAATATTGATTTTTTCGAAGTAGGCAATAATTGCTTTAAGCACTAATTGGTATTCACCAAAGCGCACTATGCAGCTGCGCTCGCCGCTGGACAAGCCATGACCGGGTAAATCAAAAGCCACCACGTTATAACCCTGCGCCAAACTATTCGCTATGGCGTGCTTATACAGGCCCACATGATCATAATAACCATGCACAATTAATACAGTCTTGCTTGCTGGCTTACCGGCCAAGGAAAAGTAATGGCTAGCGATACGATAGGCGCCGCAATCTATAGCACCAAAAAAATGCTGCAAGCCGCTAAACTGACTTTCAAAGTCTATGCCGTAATAGCGAAAGTAGTCTGTAATAATTTGTGGGTATTGCGACGATTGCAAACTATCAAAATTAGTAACCGCCGACCGTAGCTCATCGATATTTAACGTATTTTCGCTCAAGGGTTTAATACCTCTGCGCCTGTAGATGGCGATTCATGAAACTGCAACTTTTCTGTCATATCTCTGTTTTACACTTTAGCGGCATGATTAAAACGCGAAACTTTATATTCAGCCCCTGATACCCAGGACTTTTACATTCGGACTTATGTATGTCGCCCATAGCTTATACTGACGAACTGTTACAGATTATTAAGCACAATTTATTAACCGCCGTGTTTCAACCCATAGTCAACCTGCGTCAGGCCAAGCTACACGGCTATGAAGCGCTAACCCGCGGCCCGGCTAACAGCCCTTTGCACAACCCACTGCAGCTATTCGACACCGCCAGTAAATCGGGCAACCTCTCCAAGCTGGAGTTTGCCTGCCGCGATGCCGCTTGTAAGCGCTTTAGCCAGTATGAAGCTGATGGCAAGCTGTTTATCAATGTTAGCCCTATTAGTTTAGCCGAGGCAGGCTATGAACACGGCATGACCGACTGGATATTGTCACAATATAGTATACCCGCTAAAAATATTGTTATAGAACTTTCCGAACAATACCCTTTAGATGATTATGATTTATTAAAGCGCTCCTTTGACCACTTTCGCGACAAAGGCTTTCAAGTCGCCATAGACGACTTAGGCGCCGGTTACGCCGGCTTAAAAGCCTGGTCAGAGCTGCGCCCTGACTATGTCAAAATTGATAGGCACTTTATAGAAAACATCAACGAAGACCCTGTAAAGCGCGAGTTTGTACGCTCTATACAAGAAATAGCCAAGGAGCTGGACTGCAAAGTTATCGCCGAAGGCATAGAAACCGCTGAAGAGCTAGCGGTAGTGCACGCCTTAAAAATTCAATTTGGCCAAGGTTATTATTTGGGCAGGCCTAAAGCCATACCCGCCAATTTTCACTCCATACAAGACAAACTGCTATCGATCAACAATCATCAAAGCATTATCTGCCTATCGCAGACCGTAGCCGACTTATCGCTAAGCTACCCAGCCATACATAAAAACTGGTCGCTCAACCGCGTCATAGATTTATTTCACAGCAACAAAGGCCTACGCTGCTTACCCGTTACCGAAGGCGACAGCCCGCTGGGGCTGATCGAGCGCCAAGCTGTTTTAGAGTTAATGACCGGCCGCTACAGCCGTGAACTCTACGGCCACAAATCAGTGCTAAGTTTTATGAGTAAGCAAGCTGTGATAGTGGACCTTAACACCTCTTTAGAAGAAGTCAGCCGTAAACTCACCACCAGCCAAAGCGACAACCTGCAGCAAGATTTTATTATCACCAACAATAGCGCCTATTACGGCATAGGCAAAACCAGCACCTTGCTACAAAAAATTACCGAGCAGCAAATTCGCTATGCCCGTTACGCCAACCCTTTAAGCCAACTGCCAGGTAATGTACCCATCTACGAACATGTGGATAAATTACTACAACAACAAAGCCCCTTCACCATAGCCTATTTTGATTTAAACAATTTTAAAGCCTTTAATGATTATTATGGCTATAACATGGGCGACCAGGTATTGCAGCTGCTGTCCGATATACTTAAAAAAATGCTTATCAGTGCCGATGATTTTATTGGCCATATAGGCGGTGACGACTTTATTGCCACCTTTGAACGCAGCGACTGGCTGCAGCAATGCGAAATCATTAAGCGTGACTTTGAGCAACAGGTGAAACGCTTTTACAGCCCAGAAGTGCTAGAGAAACAAGGGCTATGGCAGATTGACAGGCAGGGCAAAAAACAATTTTTCGGACTGCTAACTTTAGCCATAGGCCTAGCCCAACCCGATATACACGATTGTAAATCCCATCACGATGTCGCGGCCCTAGCAGGAGAAGCTAAAAAACAGGCCAAGCGCAGTGACAGTGGCATTTTTATTTCTCGCCGCCGCCGACCGCAGGGCGAAGCCTGCGTACCACTGTAACCCCATACACTTTTATCTAGACAAAAAAAGGCGGCACTAAGGCCGCCTTACTACGCTATTTTTACGCTTAGTTTACTTTTGCATCTAACTCGCCAGCTTCATAACGCTGGAACATAGCCTCTAAAGACACAGGCTTAATCTTGCTGGCGTTACCCGCTGTACCAAAGGCCTCAAAACGCGCTTGCACGATATCGCGCATGGCGTTGATGGTTTGCTGTAGGTATTTACGGGGATCAAACTCGGCAGGGTTTTCCGCCATATAGCGACGTATCGCGCCAGTAGAAGCCAAGCGTAAATCGGTATCTATATTCACCTTACGCACACCGTGCTTAATGCCTTCGCAGATTTGCTCTACCGGCACACCGTACGTTTCGGGGATGGCACCACCAAATTCATTGATAATCGCCAACCAGTCTTGCGGCACTGAGGAAGAACCGTGCATCACCAAGTGGGTGTTGGGTATACGCGCGTGTATGGCCTTGATACGAGCTATATCTAAAATATCGCCAGTAGGTGGTCGGGTAAATTTGTAAGCCCCGTGCGAGGTACCACAGGCTATGGCCAAGGCATCAACATTGGTTTGCTTAACAAAGTCAGCAGCTTCTTCAGGATCAGTAAGCATTTGATCGTGGCTTAATTTACCCACGGCACCGACGCCATCTTCTTCACCGGCTTCGCCGGTTTCTAATGAACCCAAGCAACCTAACTCACCTTCTACCGACACACCACAGGCGTGAGCCATGGCCACAGTTTGCTTAGTCACATCAACATTGTATTGATAGCTAGCAGGGGTTTTACCATCGGCCTCTAAAGAGCCGTCCATCATGACTGATGAAAAACCTAATTGAATAGAACGCTGACAAATGGCTGGGCTGGTGCCGTGATCCTGATGCATAACCACCGGAATCTCAGGAAACTCTTCTATGGCCGCCAATATCATGTGACGCAAAAACGGCGCACCGGCGTACTTACGAGCACCCGCAGAGGCCTGCATAATCACGGGGCTGTTGGTAGCACGGGCTGCTTCCATAATGGCGCGTGTTTGCTCTAAGTTATTAACGTTGAATGCAGGCACGCCATAACCGTGCTCGGCGGCGTGATCCAACATTTGACGCATGCTGATAAGTGCCATGATAGTTTCCTTTATAATTGACCTAAGTTTTAAATATTTCTGTCTTTATCGCAGCGCTATGCGTAACGCGGCTGTATTTTGTTTTTCAAGCCGTTAAGCTTTTAACGGCTATGGATACCGGCGCAAGGCCGGTATGACGGTGTAGTTTTCTTTCGTCATACCGAACTCGATTCGGTATCCACATATTCACACCAGCTACCACAATGTTTTGCTTACCCCTTGCAGCTTGCCACTTACAGCTAGCTTTTTACCCTTTCGCCCGCTGCTCCAGCATAGCCACCGCGGGTAATACCTTCCCTTCTACATATTCTAAAAACGCGCCGCCGCCGGTAGAGATATACGATACTTTATCGGCGATATTGTATTTGTCTATGGCGGCTAAGGTATCACCACCACCGGCTACCGAAAAGCCCTCACTGTTGGCTATGGCCTCGCTTAAAGCTTGGGTGCCAGCGCCGAATTGGTCAAACTCAAAAACCCCTACCGGACCATTCCATAAGATAGTTTTGGCCTTGCTTAAGATCTCGGCTATTTCGGCTGAAGCTTGCGGGCCTATATCAAAAATACTGTCGTCGGCTTGCACCTCGTCGGCATTTTTTAACTCGGCGGCACCGCCCCACTCTTTGCTAGTCACTACATCTCTAGGTACCGGTATGGTGGTTTTGGCCATCAATGCTTGCGCTACGGGGATTAAGTCGTGCTCACACAAGGACTTACCCACTGGCTTGCCGCTGGCCGCCAAGAAGGTATTGGCTATGCCACCACCCACGATTAACTGATCGGCCACCTCCGATAAAGTTTCTAACACGCTAAGCTTAGTTGAAACTTTTGAGCCGCCTACTATCGCCACTAAAGGCCTAGCAGGGTTAGCCATAACTTTGGCCAAGGCATCTAACTCACCAGCCAATAAAGGCCCAGCGCAGGCCACCGGGGCAAATTTGGCCACACCGTGGGTAGACGCTTGGGCGCGGTGGGCGGTGCCAAAGGCGTCCATCACAAATACATCGCAGAGGCTGGCATAGGCTTTGGCTAGCGCTTCGTCGTCGGCTTTTTCGCCCTCGTTAAAGCGCACGTTTTCTAATAAGGCCAGCTCACCATCGGCCAGCTCTACGCCTGCGCGCCAATCGCTAATAAGCGGCACCTTGCGGTTTAGCAGGCCACCCAAATGCTCGGCTACGGGTGCTAGTGAATATTGGCTTTCATACTGGCCTTCGGTGGGACGGCCTAGGTGTGACATCACGATAACTTTAGCACCTGCCTTCAGGGCTAACTCAATGGTGGGTAACGCGGCGCGTATGCGGGCATCGCTGTTGACCTTGCCTGCGCTAATGGGCACGTTTAAATCTTCACGGATTAATACACGTTTGCCGGCTAAGGCCAGGTCGGCCATTTTAATGACGCTCATTGAGAGTTCCTTTGACTGCTATCCGTTATCATTATTAAGGCTATATCGTTATTTTACTGCTGCTGATACCAGTACTGGCTGATATCCAGCATGCGGTTAGCATAGGCCCATTCGTTATCAAACCACACCAACACATTAACCAAGCGGCCATTAACCCGCGTTTGTGCTGCGTCTACCACGCCCGAGCGGGTATCGTGGTTAAAGTCACAGGAGGCCAGCGGCTCATGGCTAATACCTATTATGCCCTTGAGTTGCTGCTCGGACGCCGCTTGTAAGCGCTCATTAACCTCAGCACTAGTAGCAGTCTGTTTGACGATAATCGATAAGTCCATCGCCGACACATTGGTAGTAGGTACCCGCAAAGCTCTGGCAGTAAAACGGCCGCTAACACAGGGCAGCAACCTATCGATGCCTTGAGCCAAGCCCGTATCCACAGGGATAATAGACTGGCTGGAAGCGCGGGTTTTGCGCAAGTCGGTATGGTGATAGCCATCCAGCACGGGCTGGTCGTTCATCACCGAGTGTATGGTGGTAATGCCACCAGACTCTATGGTGAAAGCCTGATGCAAAATATCGATGACCGGCACTATGCAGTTACTGGTGCAAGAAGCCGCCGAAGCTATAGTGTCGCTGACACTGAGCTGCTGATGATTGACCCCATACACCAAGGCATTAATATCGGCCTCACCGGGCTGAGAGAGTAATACCCGCTTCGCGCCCTGAGCCAAATGCTGCTGCAAATCGGCTTGGCTATCAAAGCGGCCGCTGCATTCCAACACCAAATCAACCTGATGTTGCCGCCAGGGCAAGTCGCTGAGGGATCGGTGATGGCTAATCGCTATGCTATCGCCATTCACCAGCAGCGCACCGTCACTGCTACTCACTTCGGCCTTAAAGCGGCCGTGGGTGCTGTCGTATTTGGTGAGGTGCACTATGGTGGGCAGGTCGGCCGGCTCATTAATGGCCACCACTTGCATATGCTCGCGGTAGCCACCCTCATAAAGGGCGCGCAATACGCAGCGCCCTACGCGGCCATAACCATTAATTGCCAAGCGTATCATGGTGTTTACTCAGCTATACAATCGTTGATCGCT
The DNA here is from genome assembly GCF_000373485.1 of Dasania marina DSM 21967. Lineage (NCBI taxonomy): Bacteria > Pseudomonadati > Pseudomonadota > Gammaproteobacteria > Cellvibrionales > Spongiibacteraceae > Dasania > Dasania marina. The sequence continues at coordinate 962,368 of NZ_KB891575.1, read as the reverse complement.
TCAACAACGTTTTCAACGGTAAAACCAAAGTGCTTCATTAAGTCAGCCGCAGGGGCTGACTCGCCAAAACTATCCATGCCTACGATGCGGCCATCTAAGCCCACGTATTTGTACCAAAAATCACGGTGCAAAGCTTCCACCGCCACACGGGCTAAGACATTACTAGGTAATACGCTTTCGCGGTATGCGGCATCTTGTCTGTCGAATACTGAGGTAGAAGGCATAGAAACGACGCGGATGTTTTTACCCGCCTCTTTACTAGCCAAGGCAGCTTTGGCAGCCATCACTAAGCCCACTTCCGAGCCGGTAGCAATCAAGATGGCATCGGGCTCGCCATCGCAATCACTTAAGATGTAACCACCTTTGGCAATATTCGCCACTTGCTCATCAGTACGAGTTTGGTGCTCTAGGTTTTGACGGGAGAAAACCAGAGCAGCGGGGCCATCGCGGCGCTCTAGCGCGGCCTTCCAGCTAACCGCTGACTCTACCGCATCACAGGGGCGCCAAGTATCCAGATTCGGGGTGGCGCGCAGGGCCGTTAATTGCTCTACCGGCTGGTGGGTAGGGCCATCTTCACCCAAGCCTATAGAATCGTGGGTATAGACAAAAATGCTGCGTAGCTTCATTAACGAGGCCATGCGAACGGCATTGCGAGCGTATTCCATAAACATCAGGAAGGTTGCACCGTAGGGGATAAAACCACCGTGTAAGGCGATGCCGTTCATCATCGCTGACATGGCAAACTCGCGCACGCCGTAAAACAAGTAGTTACCCGAGGCGTCGTCAGCAGTGATGCCTTTAGAGTCATTCCACAGGGTTAAGTTAGAGCCCGCCAAATCGGCAGAGCCACCTAATAGCTCAGGCAACAAGGGGCCGTAGGCATTAAGAGTATTTTGTGAAGCTTTGCGCGAGGCAATAGTGGCGCCATCGGCCTGTAATTGTTTGATGTAGGCATCGGCTTGGGCGCTAAAGTCTTCAGGCAGGTCGCCACTGAGGCGCCTAGCTAGCTCTATGGCCAGTTCAGGATGGGCTTCTGCATAGGCTTCGAAGCGCTTATCCCAATCACTTTCTAGGGCTTGGCCTTGCTCTTTGCCGTTCCAACCCTGGTAGATATCAGCGGGGATCTCAAAGGGCGCGTGGGTCCAGCCTAAGGTCTCGCGTACTAGCGCAATTTCATCATCACCTAGCGGCGCACCGTGGCAATCTTCTTTGCCTTCTTTATTCGGCGAGCCTTTACCAATAATGGTTTTGCAGCAAATCAAAGTAGGTTTATCAGAAGCGTGGGCCTCTTCTATCGCCATCTTAATCGCGGTGCTGTCGTGGCCGTTGACCGCAGGTACTACATGCCAGCCATAAGCTTCAAAGCGCTTGGGGGTATCGTCGGTAAACCAACCTTCTACTTCACCATCTATAGAGATGCCGTTGTCGTCATAAAACGCAATCAGCTTGCCTAGGCCTAAAGTACCGGCTAATGAACTGGCTTCGTGAGAAATGCCCTCCATCAAACAGCCATCACCTAAGAACACATAAGTGTGGTGATCGACCACATTGTGGCCGGGGCGATTAAATTGCGCCGCTAACGCCTTCTCGGCAACCGCCATGCCCACAGCATTGGTAAGGCCCTGACCCAGAGGGCCGGTGGTGGTTTCTATACCGGGGGCATAACCGTATTCGGGGTGGCCCGGGGTTTTGGAGTGTAATTGGCGGAAATTTTTCAGTTCTTCTATGGGGAGATCATAGCCGCTGAGGTGTAGTAGCGAGTAAATCAACATGGAGCCATGGCCATTAGATAGCACAAAGCGGTCGCGATCAGGCCAGTTTGGGTTGGCAGGGTTGTGCTGTAGGAAGTCGTTCCACAGAACTTCGGCTATATCAGCCATGCCCATAGGGGCTCCCGGATGGCCGGATTTGGCTTGCTGCACAGCATCCATACTGAGTGCGCGGATGGCGTTAGCTAATTCGCTACGTGACGGCATTGATTGGAACTCCAAGAAGGTCATTTTGAAAGCCGGCTATTTTCTCCCACCCACGACTATACAGCAATGCCCAGAGCGCATTTGCTGACTAAAAATAGTGCTTTTTAATCGAATTCCCTAGTCTAGCACCAGCAACCCACTAAAAATCTATATCGAAATATTTTGATATAGATAAAAACAGCTGTTAGACTGCGCGCCTATGAACACTCAAACAGCCCCATTAGTTGACCACAGCAGCACGCAAGAGCAAGCACTAGCCTATGCGCAAACCCTGCTGGCCCTGTGCAAAGCCAGCGCCGATCACCTGCGGCTGGATATTTTGCGGGTACTGAGCCGCGACTCGTTTGCGGTGTTAGAGCTGTGCACCATACTGGACTACAAGCAATCAGGGCTTAGCCATCATTTAAAACTATTAGCGACTGCGGGCTTGTTAATTACCCGCCGCGAAGGCAATACCATTTTTTACCGTCGCGCCCAGCACGCCAGCGATCACCAGCTAGACAGCTTGCAGCGCAGCATTTTTAACGCCGCCGATCAGCTCAGCCTTAGCCCCGAAGTGGAACAACGCCTACTAGCGATACAAAACAGCCGCGCGCAACGCTCCCGTGATTTTTTCAATCGCCATGCTGACAGCTTTAATAAGCAACAAGAACAAATTGCCGCCTACGAATTATACGGCAGCCATACCGCCAGCCTGGTCTTGAGCAATGGCAACAGCGCCGGCAATGTTTTAGAAGTAGGCCCCGGCGAAGGCGCTTTTTTAGCGGAGCTAGCGCCACACTTTACTACCGTTTACGCGCTGGATAACTCCGAGCAAATGCTGAGCAAAGCGCAAGCCTTTGCGCAACAACAAGCCTTAAACAATATTGAATTTATCCACGGCGACAGCAAACACCCCGCCTTAAAGAATATTGCTGTCGATAGCATAGTGGTGAACATGGTGTTGCATCACGTGCCCTCACCCGCCGCTATGTATAGCGACTTGGCGCAGCTGTTGAACAGCCAAGGCCGTTTATTCATCACCGACCTGTGCAGTCACGATCAATTGTGGGCACAGCAATCCTGTGGTGATTTGTGGTTGGGTTTTGAACCCGAAGATTTAAGTAACTGGGCCGAAAGCGCCGGCTTAATCGAAGGCCAGAGTGTGTACCTCACGCAACTCAATGGCTTTCGCGTACAAATTAGAGAATTTATTAAGCCCTAGGGCTGCCCCCTATTAACGTAGTTTTACCCAGTATTGTAAGGAATTAACCATGGCAGAATATTCTACATTTACCTCTGAGTCGGTTTCAGAAGGCCACCCCGATAAAATGGCCGATCAAATTTCTGATGCTATTTTAGACGCTATTATTGCGCGCGATAAGCACGCTCGCGTAGCGGTAGAAACTTTAGTAAAAACCGGCATGGCCGTGGTCGCCGGTGAGGTTAGCACCTCTTGCTATGTGGACTTAGAAGATATTATTCGCGACGTAATTACCGGCATAGGCTACAACAGCTCGGCGGTAGGCTTTGATGGCGCCAGCTGTGCGGTGTTAAACGCTATAGGTAAACAGTCACGCGACATCAACGTCGGTGTAGACCGTGCTAGCCCCGAAGAGCAAGGCGCTGGTGATCAAGGTTTAATGTTTGGCTATGCAACTAACGAAACTGAGTCGCTAATGCCCGCCGCAGTTTACTACTCACACCGTTTAGTTGAACGCCAAGCGAAATTACGCAAAGAAGGCATACTGCCTTGGTTGCGCCCCGACGCCAAATCGCAGGTTAGTTTACGTTATGAAAACGGCAAGCCCGTCGCCATAGACGCGGTGGTGTTATCAACCCAGCACGACCCAGAAATTGGTTTAGACGATTTACGCGAAGCGGTATTAGAAAATATTATTTTGCCGGTACTGCCTGCCGAGTGGCTGCACGCCGACACTAAATATCACATCAACCCTACCGGCGTTTTTATTATCGGCGGCCCCGTGGGCGACTGCGGCTTAACCGGCCGCAAAATTATTGTTGATACCTACGGCGGCATGGCTCGTCACGGTGGCGGTGCGTTCTCGGGCAAAGACCCCTCAAAAGTTGACCGCTCGGCCGCTTATGCTGGCCGTTATGTGGCTAAAAATGTAGTGGCTGCTGGCTTGGCCGAACGCTGCGAGCTACAAGTGTCTTATGCTATAGGTGTGGCTGAACCCACCTCTATTTCGGTAAACACGTTTGGCACTGGTACAGCCACTGACGATCAATTAGCGGCAGCGATACGCAAAGTGTTTGACCTGCGCCCTTACGGCATTAACAAGATGTTGGATTTAGAACACCCCATGTATCAGCTCACTGCTACCTACGGCCACTTTGGCCGCGAGCCTTTTGAGCATACCTATACCTGGAAAGACGAAAACGGTCAGCAACAGTCGGATACCTTTACCGCCTTTAGCTGGGAAAAAACGGATAAAGTTGATGCACTGAAAGCGGCGCTTTAAGTGCATCAAGAATTAAGCTGCAAGTTTTAAGCGGCAAGACAAAACAAAACATTTAATTTTAGGATTTTATTATGAGCGATTATAAAGTAGCCGATATTTCTTTAGCCGATTGGGGCCGTAAAGAATTAGACATAGCCGAAACCGAAATGCCTGCCTTAATGGCTATGCGCGCCAAGTACAGTGCCAGCCAACCTTTAGCGGGCGCTAAGATTTTAGGTTGCATACACATGACCATACAAACTGGTGTGCTTATCGAAACCTTAGTGGCTTTGGGCGCTGAAGTACGCTGGTCTTCTTGTAATATTTTCTCTACTCAAGATCACGCTGCTGCAGCCATTGCCGCCGCTGGTGTACCGGTATTTGCGTGGAAAGGCGAAACCGAAGAAGAGTATGAGTGGTGTTTAGAGCAAACCATTTTAAAAGATGGCCAGCCTTGGGATGCCAACATGATATTGGATGATGGCGGCGACTTAACCTTAATGCTGCACAATCAATACGGCAGCATGCTAGATAACATCCACGGCATTACCGAAGAAACCACCACCGGCGTACACCGTTTACAAGAGATGTTAGACAAAGGCACTTTAAAAGTCCCTGCGGTTAACGTAAACGACTCGGTAACCAAATCGAAAAATGACAACAAATACGGCTGTCGTCATTCGTTAAACGATGCCATTAAGCGCGGCACCGACCATTTGTTATCGGGCAAAAAAGCGCTCGTAATAGGCTATGGCGATGTGGGTAAAGGTTCTGCCCAGTCGCTAAACCAAGAAGGCATGATAGTACGCGTTGCAGAGATAGATCCTATCTGCGCTATGCAAGCCTGTATGGATGGCTTTGAAGTGGTTTCACCGTATAACGACGGCATCAATACCGGTAAAGTAGCCGACACCAACAAAGCACTGCTCAACAACACCGACTTGATTGTGACCACTACCGGCAACTTTAATGTTTGCGATTCTGCTATTTTACAATCGCTAAAATCCGGCACAGTCGTATGTAACATCGGCCACTTCGACAATGAAATCGACACCGCCTATATGCGCAAAAACTGGCAGTGGGATGAAGTTAAACCACAGGTACATAAAGTCTACCGCGACAAAGCCAGCAATGATTACCTGATTTTACTATCGGAAGGTCGCTTGGTAAATCTAGGTAATGCTACCGGCCACCCTTCTCGTATTATGGACGGCTCTTTTGCCAACCAAGTACTGGCGCAAATTTATTTGTATGAACGCAAATTTGCCGACCTAGAAGACAACTTAAAGCCAGCTGCAATCACCCTAGAAGTATTGCCTAAAAAACTGGATGAAGAAGTGGCAGCCCATATGGTTAGCGGCTTTGGTGGTGTCATCACCAAACTGACCAAAGAACAAGCCGAGTACATTAATGTATCCGTAACCGGCCCGTTCAAAACTGACACTTATAAGTATTAATACCAGTAATATTTATAACAGTCGCTAGTGACCTAGTCACTAGTCGCTAGAAAAACATTATGATCGCTAGCTCCACTAGGGACTAGCGACTACTAACTAGAGACTTTCACAATGTCTAAACGATTTTCTTTTGAGTTTTTCCCTGCCAAAACCGATGCAGGCAAAGAAAAGCTTAAATTAGTACGCTCTGAGCTCAACCAACTCAATCCTGACTTTTTTTCTGTCACCTATGGTGCTGGCGGTTCCACCCGTGACAACACCAAAGACATCGTGCTGGAAATGATAGGCGAAGGCATAGACACCGCCCCGCATTTGTCTTTTGGCAGCGATAGCAAAGAAGAAATACTTGAGCTCATCAATGGTTATAAAGATGCCGGCGTTAACCGCATGGTAGCCCTGCGTGGCGACATGCCTTCGGGCTTGGGCGCGCAGCGCTTAGTATATGCCAGCGAATTGGTTGCCTTTATACGCGAGCATACTGGTGACCATTTTAATATAGAAGTGGGCTGTTACCCGGAAATACATCCTGATGCCGACAACTATGCGCAGGACATACAGTTTTTAAAAGAGAAATTGGATGCCGGTGCCAACAGCGCTATTACCCAATACTTTTTTAATGTCGACGCCTATTTTCACTTTTTGGAAAAATGCGCCAAGATAGGCATAGACAAGCCCATATACCCCGGCATCATGCCTATCATCAATCACCACAATCTAGCGCGCTTTTCAAAAACCTGTGGCGCTGAAATACCACGCTGGTTGGGCTATAAATTAGAGTGTTTAGAAAACGACCCCGAAGGTTTAAAAGCGTTTACCACCGACTTTGTCAGCGGTTTATGTGAGCGCTTATTAGCTGGCGGTGCACCGGGCTTGCATTTTTACACCATGAACTTGGTAGAGCCCAATAAAGCTATTTGGCAAAACTTAAAACTTTCTTAATCAGGCTGGCTGCCCATGCGTATCCCTAGAATCTTTACCTTAAGCAATATGGCCAGCGGCCAATCTGTTGAACTAGAGGCGCAGGCCAGCCACTATTTAAGTAAAGTCTTGCGCATGCAAACTGACGCTGCCCTAATATTATTTAATAATCAGGGCGGCGAGTTTGATGCCAACATAGTTAGCATTGCGAAAAAATCCGTCAGCGTTGTTATAGGCGAGCACCGCAGCGACAATAGGCAATCGCCCTTATCGGTACACTTAGGCATAGCCATGTCTAAGGGCGACCGTATGGATTGGGTAATGCAAAAAGCCACCGAGTTAGGCGCCAGTGAAATTACCCCACTGTACACCGATCGCACCGAATTAAAATTGAAAGCCGATAGAGCCGATAAAAAACACAGCCACTGGCACAATATAATCATCAGCGCCTGCGAACAATGCCAGCGCAACCTATTGCCGCAGCTACACCAGCCCAGCAATCTGCAGGATTGGTTAAACAGCGCCCAGGCCGATAAAAAGTTAGTACTGCACCACCGCAACAGCCAACAACTCAACCCCGCTGACAGCCCCAGCAGCGCCGCCATTTTAATAGGCCCCGAAGGCGGTTTAAGCGATAGCGAAATTCAACTGGCCGAGGCGCAGGGGTTTAACGCCCTAAGCCTAGGCCCAAGAGTATTGCGCACTGAAACCGCCCCATTAGTCGCGCTAACCTTATTACAATCGCTATGGGGCGATATATAAACCAATAATTATTTTCTGGAATAAAAAAGGCCTCAACAACAGAGGCCTTTCTTCTTACGCTTTTCATCTAGGAACTAGGAACTAGGAACTAAAACCCTACCCTTTTGCTTTATCTATCATATCCCTTAAATAGAAAAAGCTAGAGCCCAACAAATACCCCGGCTTACGTAACAAGGTTCCGCCAGGGAAAGTGTGATGTTTTATTTGATTCCAAATATCGTAGCGCTCTGTATTGCCCATCGCTTTTTCAGCCAGCACGCGACCCGCTATATGGGTGGCAACCACACCAAAACCCGAGAAACCCTGCACAAAGTAAACATTGTTTGCGTATTCACCCATGTGCGGCATACGGTTAACCGCTATATCTATATGGCCACCCCAAGCATAGTCAACTTTCACATCGGCTAACTGAGGGAATACTTTCAGCATATCTTTAAACATGGCCTTGCCTATGTCTTTGGGATCTTTACCGCTGTAAATAGTTTTACCGCCAAATAATAAACGATTGTCGGCGGTTAAACGGAAGTAATCTAATATATGGCGCATATCGCACACCGCCTGGCCGTGTGGAATTAATTTTTGTACCCGCTCTGCCGACAGTGGTTCTGTGGCAATAATATAGGTGCCAGCAGGCATTATTTTTTTCTGTAATTTCGGTGCAGCTTTACCCAAATAGCAATTGGCGGTCATGATGACCTGCTTGGCTTTTACCCGACCGTGCGCGGTAGTCACTATAGGCTCATCACCGCCCTGCACATCCAGCACCGGTGAGTGCTCATAGATGCGTACACCTAAAGCGGCTGCGGCTTTTGCTTCACCCACGGCCAATTTTAAGGGATGTAGGTGACCGTTGCTTTGATTGTCTAGCGCACCTATATAGCTATCACTATCGATATAACTTTTTACATCCTGCTGCGAAATAATACTCAAGTGTTCGGCGCCGCCCCACTTTTCCTCCTCGGCGACAGAGTCATGCATGTAGTTCACATGCGACTTACACATAGCCGCCAATAAGTAACCCTTTTTGATATCGGCATTGATGTTATATTTTTCGGCTCTTTCGTAAATAATTTGTTTACCTTCATTGCTCATGTCGGCAAAGGTTTGGGCGGTATCATAACCAAACTTAGCTTCCATCTCGTCGTAGCTATCGCGCCAGCCGCCTATGATTTGGCCGCCGTTACGGCCCGAGGCCGCCCAACCTACTCTAACGCCTTCCAGCAAGACGACATCGTGACCCTGCTCGGCCAACTCTATAGCCGCTGAGATACCAGCAAAGCCGCCGCCTATAATGCACACTTCGGCTTCAATATTGCCTTGCAGGCGGGGATAGTCGGCCACTTCACCTACGGTAGCGGCATAATATGAATTAACATGCTGGCCATTAGCATCTTTAAATACGGAACGTGACATCGTAAAACTCCTACAACATAGCCTGCGCTCACCATAGGATAGGCAAACAGCAGGGTGGGGAAATTAATTTAACAGGGCTATTCAGATACTAGGGGGGTATTACCAATAGGTAGCAAACATCACCACCCACACCGCAGATAGAGCAAGGGGGTTACGGCCAGCTGCGCCAGAAGGTAAGCGGGCAGCGATATGATCTAGGCACAATGAACACATAAATAAATGGGCTGTCTACTGAATGATCATTCATTATAATGCAGTAAAACCCCCTGTCTACAATTTTTCTAAAAATATTTAATTATACATATAAAACAATAAGTTAAAATGAACAAACATTCATTATTATGATAGGGCCTGGCACCAAAGTAGAGATTAAACTGCTTTTACTGCAGGGCAAAATGCAAAAAACCGAGCCTAGCTCGGTTTTTAAGGGGGATCTTTGTCGCCTCGCCAGCGTAACGCTGGCGAGGCCCTCTGTACTAAAGCGCGGTATTACCCGCTCTGCATTACAACAACGCCAATACTTGCTGTTGTATGTAATCTACATTGGGAATAACCGCCTGCTCGCCGTTCACCAGCACATGGCCTAATTCAGCAGGTCCGGTTTCCACCTCTTCGTTGATAATCTCACTGGGCTGTATACGCATTAAGCGCGGTACGCTTTCGGTAATAAGGCCGCAGAAAGGTAGCCGCGCATCGTCGATCAGGGTGTTTAATACCGCTATGCGGCGGTTGGCGCTTTGGCTGGCAAAGGGCTCTTCGTTTATCGCCTCAAAGGACACCACCGGCACCTCTATACCGCGCCAGTTAATATTGCCTAAAAACCAGGTGGGTAAGTCACTGTGCTCTGTACTTGGTTCCATATAGGGGATAATTTCCGCTACGGTTACATTGGGCAGAACTAGCTGCTTGCCGTTCATAGGGATTAATAAGGTGGCCAACTCATCGTTGACCGTTGTTACTGCTTGTTCACTCATCCTATAACCTCTTGCTGGGCAACGGGCTGTTTAATTATTTGGGCCAACTGCAGTGCCAGTTCTTCTGGGCTGCCTTGAAAACTGACGCAACCCGTATTAATCGCAGCTTCAGGCATGGCGGCGCTGACACAACTGGCTGGGCTTTGCGCCCACACTTGGCCACCGCAAGCCTTGACTACCCGACAGCCAATTTCGCCGTCATTGCAGGTGCCGCTAAACACGATCACCCCTAGTTTTTTCCTATATTCTTTGGCCAACTCTGCCACCACTTGATCTATCGCCGGCTGATAAGGCCCCTGCCAGGCTTTGGTGGTTTTGATGACCTGACCAAAGGGCAAAAATCGCAACTGCGCATCGGCCGGCACCACTAAGGTTTCGCCTGCAACTAGGCTATGCTCTGTGCTTATTTGTTGTAAGGGGTAGGCCTGTTCGCCGCCCATGCCCCCCGATAAATAATGGTCAAAGTTAGCCTCTATATGCTGCGCATAAACAAAGGCTATGGGTAAGCCCTGAGGTAAAGCACTTAAAAAACGCTTGATCATTGCTGGGCCGCCTAGCGAAGCTGCCAATACCCAAACTTGTTCAGCCGTACCTAAGCGCTGCCGGCGCAAGCCGTCATTTTCTAAACTCAGGCTTTCTACTTTTTGTAATAAGCGCTTTTGCCACAGCTTATAGCGCTGCTCATCCTGCGCGGTAGGCAGCTCATCATTCACCAATATAGGTTTGTCACTGTCATCACATAATATGTGCAGGATATTTTCGTCGTGTTGTGCACTACTATCCAATACCCACATATCCAGCTGGCTATCGTGATGCTGCCCCAAATAATCTATTAAAGGTTGGCTACTCTGGCTCACATCGATAGTCACTATCAAAGGGTTTAGCGCCCCCCCCAACAAGGCCATTAGCGCCTGCCGGCCAAGCTCACTATCGGTGACTAGTGCCACCCGCCTAGCATGTACTGTCACGGGCTTAATACGCTATCGCCCTGCGACAACGTCGGTCAATTCCAATATAGTTTCTAGCAACACGGTCTCTTGATAGGGCTTACCTAGGTAATGATTCACCCCTAAGCTCATGGCCCGCTCTCTGTGTTTGTCGCCAGTACGCGAGGTAATCATAATAATAGGTAGGTCTTTTAAACGACTGGTATGCCTTACCCTGCTAGCCACTTCGAAACCGTCCATGCGGGGCATTTCTATATCTAACAGCATCACATCGGGGATACGCTCCATATCGTTAAGCTGCGCAACCGCGTCTAAGCCATCTTTGGCCAACACCACCTCCATGCCTTGGCGCTCCAAGAAGCGCGACGTCACTTTACGTACAGTTACCGAATCATCCACTACCATAACCTTGGTAATACGATCTTCTGGATAGCTGCCTTCTTCTTGTTCTACTAACAAGCCTCTGTGAGCGTGCATGGCGTCGGCGCGTATCATCGCCGGTAAATCTAAGATGATAACCACGTTACCATCACCCAGCACCGTGGCACCGGACAAACCTTGTACCATGCTGAACTGTGGGCCCATGGGTTTTACCACAATTTCACGCGAGCCCATCAGATGATCCACTTGTATTGCCACAGAGTGATCAGCGCCACGCACTAAAATCACCGGCAAGGGCATGCTGCGGCCTTCTAGGTTGGGCATTTCGCCACGGTTTAATAAGGCGCCCATATAACGCAGCAAATAAGACTGGCCGGCGTATTCAAACAGAGGTGCATCGGGTTGATAGTAAGCCTCTAGCTCAAAGGGGCTAACCCGTACAATGCCCTCTATGGTGTTTAGCGGTATCGCATAGTTATCGCCGCCTATGTTAACCATTAGCGCGCGGTTAACCGATACGGTAAAGGGCAGACGCACAATAAAGCGCGTGCCTTGGCCATAGATAGACTCTATGTCCATGGTGCCACCCAGCTGTTTAATTTCGCTGTGCACCACATCCATGCCTACGCCGCGACCCGAAATCTGGGTGATTTTTTCGGCAGTACTGAAACCGGCCTGCAAAATAAATTGTAAAATTTCGTGATTAGAGAGGCTGGCATCCTGCTCCATTAAGCCACGCTCTATGGCCTTTTTCTGCACCGCAGCTAGATTAACACCGGCACCATCATCGGACAGGGTTAGTACGATCTCCCCCCCTTCCCTAGCCAGGTTTAGCGCAACAGTCCCGCGCGGTGATTTACCCGCCGCTTGGCGCTGCTCTTTAGTTTCTATGCCATGGTCTACCGCGTTACGCAGCATATGCTCTAAAGGAGCGACCATGCGCTCTAATACGGTACGGTCTAATTCGCCTTCGACATTATCTAAACGGAAGTCGACTTTTTTATCCAGCTCGCCACTCACCTGCCTAACGATGCGGCGCAACCTAGGCACCATGCGCGAGAAAGGCACCATGCGTGAACGCATCAGGCCTTCTTGTAATTCGGTGTTGATACGCGACTGCTGTACTAACAGGGTTTCCATGTCGCGGGCTTTATCGGCCAGCGTGCCCTTGATATCAGTCAAATCTGAAGAGGACTCTAACAGCGAGCGCGATAATTGTTGCAGCTGCGAGTAACGATCCATTTCTAGAGGATCAAAGCCATCAAGGCCTTCACTCTCTACCTGCTCTTGGCGAAATAGGATTTGTTGTTCGGTTTCCATATCCAAGCGACGCACTTGCTGCTGCAAACGATCGACGGTGATTTGCATATCGTCTAGCGAGAACACCAATTCCGATATTTGCTCTTCGGCACGGCCACGTGAGATGGAGGTTTCACCGGCGAGGTTAACCAACTCTTCTAGTAACTGCGCAGAAACTTTAACCACTTCTTGCGGCCCGCGCTTACTATCGACAGGCAAGGGTTTTACACTATTGTTGTCAAACGCAGGAGCAGTGAAAGGGGCGACTTCTTTTTCAACTTTAGTCGAACCTAGCGGCAGATTAAATTCGTTGCGTTTCTCCGCTGTTGGCATAATGTCGAGCTTAGCGGTTTGCGCTGCTACATCAGTAACCGTATTGCCAGACGATGGTTTAACCGCAGGCAGCTCGGCCGCCAGGTCAGCAACACTTTCGCCCTGCTTGAGCTGCTCAACAATAGCCACTAACTGATCTTGGCTGGCTAAGGTTTCAGCCATCAACGCGTCATCGGCTTGTAAATTATCTAGATCTAAACTTTCTAAACGGGTTTCAAAGTCATGGCTTAAGTCACCTATGCTGCTAATGCCCGCTAAGCGCGCGCCGCCTTTTAAAGTATGCAGAACTCGCAGTAACTCATCGGGATGGGCGCGATTGTTTCTATCCTCACTCCAAGCATGGATGGCCTCGTCTAGCGACTCTAATAGCTCGCCCGCCTCCTCCATGAAGATTTCAATAATCTCCTCGTCCAGCTCTTCATCATCGTCATCTTCGGCTTGTTGTGCCACAGACTTAGGCGCTATTGCGACGGGTTCTGGTTCTGGTTCTGGTTCTGGTTCTGGTTCTGGTTCTGGGGAAGATTCTAGAGCAGCGCTTTCAAAATCAATGCGCTCTATAGAGCTTTCGTTATCATTTTCAATTTCGACAGTTACAGGTTCAGTAACGAGGCTCGCCGCCTGCATGCTGAAGTCTTCTATCTCGATTAACAGCGCCTCATCGAAGCCGGGGGTTTGATGACCGGCAATCTGATCCAGCATATCAATTAAGGCATCGTTACCCTGTGAAGCCAAGGCACAAAACGCCTCACCTTTTTCGCCAGCATCTATGGCCTGTCTATAAAGAACCTGCATGGCTTGTGCAAGCTCGACAAAGGCCGGCATATTAATCGCTTCGCCGCGCTCTATCATTCTGGCAAATTGCGCAAGCAACTGTGAATAGTCGCCGTCACTTAATTCATCCTTAGGCCAAGCGATGAGTGTTTGATCAGCATCGCTAACCACATCCAAGCTAAGAGTAAGAAATTCGTTCAGTGCCTGCGGCGGTATGCTGTTATCTTCGGCATCGGCATCGGCGGCAATCGCTAAGCGCTCTTGATGCAAAACGGATAGCTGTACTAAAAAGTCTTCACTACCCGGCAGGGTTTGTAAGGGCGTGCTGCCCAGTTGCTCAGCACCCTGTAATATATAAGCAGAGGTTTGCTCTAACACTTCAATGATGGGGTGGTCGGCCTTCATCTGCATGGCGCGCAAATCTTTTATTAAACCTTCCACCGGGCCCACTATCATCGCCACTGGGCCAATGCCTGCCATATTGGCGCTACCTTTTAGGGTATGCAGGGCACGCTGTAAATCATCGGTTAAATCGGCAGGGCCGGCCAACTCACGGTAGTGAGCAATAAATTGATTTAATACCTCACGGTGGGTAGCAGCCTCACCAGCAAAAATTTCCAGCAGCTCGCTATCAATCTCTTCCTCGGGCTCATCTGCCAACTCTAACGCTAAAACATCCTCGGTAATGGCTTCGGCGGGGTCCTCGATCTGCAAAACGGGGGCATCGTCTAGCTCTTTCGACGCGGTTTCAGGCGCCTCTACCACCGGTTCATCACCGGCTATATACGCTTCAGCCCTAGCAATAAAGGCCTGTGCAGTTGTACCGTCTATGCTTTGCCTATGCTCAAACGCACTGACCAAGGCGGGAGCATAATCCGCAACTTCAGCGGCCAAGTTTAAATGCGCGGAGTCTAGCGCTAAGGAACCATCAATAATCGTATTGAGTAAGCTTTCTATCGCCCAGGCTAATTCGCCTATAGCCGTTGCACCGACCATGCGGCCACTGCCTTTTAAGGTGTGGAAGGCGCGACGCACCGTATCGCTAGCGTCGGCATTAGCGTGATCAGCCTGCCATTGTGGCAAGTATTCGCCTATGGTTTCTAATACTTCCGCGGCTTCTTCAATAAAGATTTCAACAATTTCTGGATCGTAATCCTCGTCGTCTTCTATAGGCGCTGCGGCGACAGCTGCTGCCACGGGAGCATCGCTAAGGTCTTCGTCGCCAAGTGCCTCATCCATTTCAAAATCAATAACGGCGTCATCAGCATCGGCGACATATTCTGCCTCCATAACCTCGGCTAAGGCAGAAATATATTCAGGAGCTAGCTCACTAACAACTTCGGTCAGCTCGGGAAGTTCAGCCTCTAATAGTGGCGGCTCTTGTGCGGGTGTTTCGGCTACTAGCGCAGGTGGCTCGGCATCCAGTAGCGGCGGCTCCACGTCTAATACAGGAGGCTGTTCATCAATTTCCTGTGACCTCTGCTCAGCCTCTGCCGATAACAGTGGTGGCTCATCCACGTGGGCAGCATCTTCAGCGGCAACGGGATAACCTAACTCGGCGACGCTGTCTGCAGCCATATCTAAAATCATACTGCCGTCGCTTTCTGGATCTTCAACTAGGCGTTCTAAATAATAATCTATAGAGGTAATCGCATCCGCTAGGGTATCCAATACCTGCCAGTCGGGCACGCCCTTGCTAACTAGCAGGTCGTGACTGATATAGGTTTCGCAGGATTGTAAAATTTTGCTGGCGCGCGCTAACGGCACCATGGACAGGCTACCAATAATGTTTTGTAATTGCGCGGGCACTTCCGTCAGGCAGTTGTGATCCCATTGCGTGGCGACAAACTCTATCACCGCATCTTTAGCCTGTTCTAAACCTACCCGCGACTCACGCAATACTGAACCGAAGGCCGCATCCAAATGCCCCTGCGCTTCTTCGCTATCATTAAATAGCTGCTGTTTTTTCTCTGGCTCTACCAACTCTTCCGGTTTAAGTTCTAGAGAGATTGCGCTAATCCCTGCCAGAATTTGGGCTATCTCTTGCGCGTCAATATCGGTAGCCAATTGTTTGGCAAAACTGGTATATAGCTCTTGTAATTGTTTTAGCTGACTACCCAAACCCAATATCGCCATGGTGTCACAAACACGACGAAATAGCGGCAGTATTGCAGCCAAGGCAACACTATCCGTAGCTGCCATTTGCATTTGCTGCTGTATATCGGACAGCTCTTTCACTAGGGCAATGATAACCGCGTGCATCGCCGCGCTGTCGGGGGTGGCTAAATCACCACCCTCTAGATCGCCTTCGCCCAATAGCGAACCCGCTAGATTAAAATCGTTTTTGATTTCTTTAATATAACGAGAGTTGGCCTTGCTACGCGCCACATAATAAAGCAGGTTTTTGACTAAATCTTCAGGGTACGGCGCCAGTACAGCCTGCTCACCTTGATCAATAATGTTTTTTATTTGCTTATCAATTTGGCGCAGTAATATTTTTACCGACACGCTGGTTTCTATAGAACCATTTAACAAGCCTTCTAGTACAGCGATACACACCCGCCATATAGCTTGTGAGGACTGCCCTTCTGACACCTTCACCAAGCGCGCACAAACTTTGGCTAAATAGTTGAGGTTTTTCCTAACATCTTTGCCACGGATTAATCCCAGCAAAGCGATTTGATACATCTGCCGCAATTTATGCGCAATCTCTGCCAGCTCTTTCCCTGAAATACTCAAGGCCACGACGTCATGGATATCATTAGCCACGGACATGTCGGGGGCAAACAATACTGTTTCTGACAACAGTTGTTCGCCACGCACGGCGCGCAAATCATTTAATACCGGCAGTAAAATAGAAGGCAAACCGTGACGCGACGCTTTTACCCGCTCTAAATAACGAGGTAACTGCACCATGGCCGCATGCAACACTTGCAGGGCATCTTCAACGTGGTTTTCGTGTATGCGGTTATGGGAAATAGCATCCGCGACGTATTCCATTTCTTCGGCCAGCAAAGCTGCGCCAAAAAACTCGACCATACGCAATGTGCCTAACACCTGATGTATATGTGTTAAGCAAAAGCGTAACTTTGTCGCATCATCACGATTGGCAATATAGGCATCTAAAGCTTGCGCGGCCTGTTTGAGAGTTTCTTCTATCTCTCCAGCTACCCAATCTAGCGCAACATAATCTCGACGCTCAACCATTCTCTATGGCCCTTTTTTTATCAATTCAATCAGCGGTAACATGTTCATCAGCATGGATATAGGCCAGCACATGTTCATCGGCCAGCCTCTTCATATTCGGGTGACGCCAGTTAGTCACCTCACCTGCGCCCATGACAAGTAAACCGCCGGGCTTCAAGCGCTCAGCAAACATATCCAGTAACTGTTTATGACGCCTACGCTGAAAATATATCAATACGTTTTGGCAATAAATAATATCCATTTTTATCGCTGGCGCTTGTGCTAGCTCTAGGATATTACCTTGCGTAAAACATAGCTTTTGTTTCAGGCCAGGGACTATGTGAAAGTGTTTATCACCCTGCTCTGAAAAGTATTTTATCTTTGCTTCTACCGGCACGCGCTCTAACTTACGCGGCGCATAGGCACCTCGCCTAGCATAATGCAGTGCCGTTGAGCTAATGTCGGTTGCCGTTACCCCTATAAAAACTTTGGCCCGGGTGTAATCAACCATATCGTTGGCAACCATGGCGAGTGAATAGGCTTCTTCACCGGTTGAACAACCCACACTCCATATTTCTAAAGTGTCATCCTGTGGCCTTAGCTGTGCATCTAAACGTTTTAATAAAAACTGCTTAACTGCTTTAAACGCATCTGCATCTCTAAAAAAACTGGTTTCTTTTACCGAGATGCGGTCAACCAACAAGGACCACTCTATCGCCCCTTGCGGCACGGCACTGACTTGCTGAAAATAGGCATCGTAATCACTAATACCTATTTCCCGCATACGCAACACCAAACCCGCTTGTAAAATAGAACGGTGTTGCATAAAGCATATGCCGGTACGCTGCTCTAATAACTGCTGCCACTGCGCATATTGCGTATCGCTTAATGGCGCTGGTGACTCAAAAGCCCACGACGCCATTAACCGTTACATCGCCAGAACTGTTGCTTGCTACGCACACTGAAAATTATTAAACCTCCGCTAAGTCCACATCGATTTCGGTGATATCGCCAGCCATATCATCTCCCAACAATACATCTTCCTCTTCAGGCAGTTTGAAACCGGCTACTGATTGTTTCAGTTCATTAGCCATGCCGGCCAATTTACCGATAGATTGCGCTGTAGCGGTAGTACCTGATGAAGTTTGTGAAGTGATTTCTTGGATAACATTCATCGTATTGGATATGTGGCCCGCTGATGATGCCTGTTGGCGCGCAGCGTTGGAGATGTTTTGTATCAATTCTGCCAATTCCTGCGATACCGTTTCGATTTCTTCCAGTGCTGTACCCGCGTCTTGTGCTAAGCGCGCACCACGTACCACCTCGGCAGTGGTTTGTTCCATCGAGATTACTGCTTCGTTAGTATCCGACTGAATGGTTTTTACCAGCGCTTCTATCTGTTTCGTTGCCGCTGATGAACGTTCCGCAAGACGCTGTACCTCATCCGCAACAACCGCGAAGCCCCTACCGGCGTCGCCCGCCATCGATGCCTGTATCGCGGCGTTAAGTGCCAGAATGTTAGTTTGGTCGGCAATGTCGTTGATCAACGATACGATGTCACCAATCTCTTGCGATGATTCACCCAATCGCTTGATACGTTTTGACGTTTCTTGAATCTGTTCACGAATGTTATCCATGCCGTGTATGGTGTTTTGCACCACCTCAGCACCGGTGTTTGCGATGGTTACCGAGCGCTCCGCAACGCTAGCCGATTCGGCAGCGTTTGAGGATACTTGGTCGATGGTCACCGCCATCTCGTTTACCGCAGCTGACGCCCCGGCAATTTCTTGTGCTTGGTGCTCAGAAGCCTCGGCTAAGTGTAAGGCTGTGCCCTGAGTTTCCTCTGCCGCCACCGATACTTTTACCGCGGTGTCGTTTATTTGCGATACCAATATACGCAGCTGATCGATAGTGAAGTTAATCGAGTCAGCGATGGCGCCGGTGAAATCTTCCGATACCGTTGCAGTGGTGGTTAAGTCACCGTCCGCGAGGTCGGCTAGCTCATCCAGTAAACGCAAAATCGCGGTTTGGTTACGCTCATTGGTATCCGCAGTTTCATTTAAGCGGGCACGGGTATTACGAAAGTTTTGTATACCTATCATAAATACCGCAAAGATGGTGATACCGATAAACACCAGGGCGGTGGTGGTAGTAACGGTGCGTTCACCTTCTAACGTATTAATACGCGATGCCAGTTCACTGGTTTGCTCCATCATGAGGGGAGCGTCAACTAAGATTTTATCGGCCGCTAAACGCGCCTTTAACAAATCGGGTGATGCTTGGAATATTTTGTCTACCGAGCCGCTTACAAATTCAAACAGCTCACTAATGCCCTCTAAGCTGGCCTTAGCCTCGGCATCGGTAACCCGATTAATACCCATCACACGGTTGCCTTTCAACATGCCGTCCAACACGCTACCAAACAAACTCGCATCAAGGTTAAATTGATCAGCTGCCACTTTCGCAGCGTCACCACCTTGCAGCATTTTATCAACGTTACGGGCGATACGTTCTGCTAACCAGGATTGCCTTTGCGCTACCGCGACTTGATCGGCTGGGGCTTTATTGTCGGTCAGTATCTCTACAACGCTGTTATATTCTTCCTGCAGCACAGGTATAGATTCGTTGAGCGTTCTGGCAACGTCATGCAAAAACAGTATGCGATCACGGTTTTTAACAATGGTTTCAGCCGAGGTATTAACCTGCGCCCAGGTTGAACCCAGCGTCGACAACTCATCGGTTAACATCGCCTGTGGCGAGGGCAGGTCGCCCTTACCATTAAGCAAGGTGCGCAAGGTGTCGTTAAAGCTACTACGCGACGTATCCAGCTGCTTAAAGGCCTCTGGGTCACCGCCGGTCGCTTGCCGCGAACTGGTGGCAATTTGCTGCGACAAGATACGCAACTCGCCCGTCATCTCTAAGTATTGTGCATCGTGGCCCGCATCTCGCAATACGATATACGCATTAATAACCGCCCCCACCAAGCCTGCGGCCAGCAATACTATAAAGAATAGTATGGTGCGATTCGTCGACAGCTTATTAGCTGCACCTTTTGTTTTAGCATTCATGCCCGGAACTCCCAGCCCAATATCCGATCGTTAATTACATTTTATTATTAAGCCGCCAGATTAATTGGCCGCTGCATTCATAAAATCTGCGTTCTGTGCCAGCTTGAAGGTGCTAAACACCACCCAAGTGTCACCGTTCTGTTGATAACTGCCCGCCAAAAAAGGTGCCAAAGCTTCAACGCCAGCTGGCAACTCATTACTGAAGGTATCAACGGGGAAATGCTGCATACCGTGCACCTCATTCACTATCAGGCCGGTATACAGCTCACCTAACTCTAAAGACAGCACACGATGATTTTTGCGACCACCGCTTAATGCACCACCAAAAAAAACTTCTAAGTCGATTAGCGGTAGTAACTTACCCCGCACATTGGAAACACCACGCACCCAAGGCTTAACCCCCGGCAAACGGGTAGCGGGAGGCTGCACTAAAATTTCAGACACTTCGCCCATAGGAGCCACAAACCGATAACCCCCCAAGGTAAAACCTATACCCGACCACAGCGGTACAACATTGGCCTGCGCAGGCAGGCCTTTAGCCAACTGCAAACTGCGGCTGGCTATATCTTGCAAGGTGGCAAAAGCTTGTAGTTGTTTACTCATAGCAACTCACTGTCGTTATGTGCACCTATGGCTTAGCCCAGTACTTCATTAATCGCGCTCATAAGCACGGCATCATCAACCGGCTTGGTTAAGTAACCCTTGGCACCTTGGCGCTGGCCCCACAACCTATCGGTTTCCTGATCTTTGGTGGTCACGATGATCACAGGGATATGGCTGGTGCTGGCATTTTTGCTCAGCTGCCTAGTGGCCTGAAAGCCATTTAAGCCTGGCATCACGATATCCATAAGCACAACATCGGGTAATTCAGCCTTGGCCGTAGCCACACCCTCTTCACCGCTACCGGCAGTAAGCACCTGGTGACCATGTTTATCAAGAATCGTCGACATTTTGTGTGTTTCGGTAGGCGAGTCATCAACAATCAATACTCGAGCCATAAATCATTCCCTCTAGATACTGTATGCAGAGCCCAGTTAAGAGCCTTCATTATTTATTATTATCACTGCCAAACGTGTTTACGCTTCGCTGACATGGGCCTGTATAGCGCCCAATAATTCATTTTTACTGAAAGGTTTGGTGAGATATTGATCAGAGCCCACTATACGACCCTTGGCCTTATCAAATAAGCCATCTTTACTAGACAACATAATCACGGGTGTAGACTTAAATTCACTGTTGTTTTTGATTAGTGCGCAGGTCTGGTAACCATCGAGACGCGGCATCATAATATCGACAAAGATGATATCGGGCTTGCTGTCGGCAATTTTCGCCAAGGCATCAAAGCCATCGGTAGCGGTAATAACTTCACAACCCACTTTTTTTAGCAGGGTTTCCGCCGTACGACGAATGGTTTTACTATCATCGATGACCATGATTTTTAAATCTTCAAAGTTTACTTCCATACCATCGACCTTTTTATCTTTTTAACTCGCTGTACCTGCGCAGTTATGGATTATCACAAAACTTTTTAATATTTAACACAGTTTCAAGCTTTTATCCATAAACCCCAGATAATTCTAGGGAAAATCTATTTTTTGCTGTTTTATAGCAAGCCTTGATTTGTACCGCACAGCCACGTAACTTAAAGCAAATTACCAGTATAGAAGCACAATGCAATATCGCCCAGCTGGAACTGAGAAACAACTAACAGAATTTAGCCACCACATCGATTAAAGAGCAGACCCACTATGACTATTCACCTAGGCGTGGTAATGGACCCTATAGCTAGCATCCATTACAAAAAAGACAGCACCATCGCCATGTTATGGGCTGCCAGCGACAGAGGCTGGCAGATTAGCTATATGCGCCAGCAAGACCTCTACCTCAGCAAGGGCGAGGCACGGGCAAGCGCCGCGCCGCTGCAAGTTTTTCGCGACCCCGAGCACTTCTATGAGCTGGGCGCTAGCCAAGATATTGCCTTAGGCGACCTCGATGTCATCCTTATGCGCAAAGACCCACCTTTTGATAACGAGTTTCTCTACAGCACCTACATCCTAGAAGCCGCCGAGCGTCAGGGCGCGCTGGTGGTTAACAAGCCACGAAGCTTACGCGATCACAACGAGAAACTGTTTGCCACCGAGTTTCCCGATTGCTGCCCACCGCTAGTCGTTAGCCGTGACCCCGCCCGCCTGCGCGCCTTTCACCAGCAATACCAGGACGTGATTTTTAAGCCTCTAGACGGCATGGGCGGCGCGTCCATTTTTAGAGTAAAAGCTGATGACCCCAACTTAGGCGTCATCCTAGAAACCCTCACTAACTTCGGCCAAAGTACTATCATGGCCCAGCAGTTTATCCCCGATATCAGCAATGGCGACAAACGTGTACTGCTGATTAACGGTGAACCGGTACCTTATTGCCTAGCACGCATACCCGCCCAGGGCGAAACCCGCGGCAACATAGCCGCCGGCGGCACCGGCCGGGCCCAGCCCTTGAGCGACCGCGACCGTTGGATAGCGGCACAAGTAGGCCCCATCGCCAAAGAGCGTGGGCTGTTATTGGTAGGCTTGGATATTATTGGTGACTACCTCACCGAAATTAACGTCACCAGCCCCACCTGCTTACGCGAGATCGATAGCGCCTACCAAACGGATATTGCGGCTATGCTAATGGATGAAATTCAACAGTTGCTAGCGCAAGCGTAAATGGCTGTCACCATGGCCGCGACTCTACCCCCACAAAACCCCGGCGACTTGGCTAACGACCGCCTGGGTTTTGCCCTGTGCCTAGCGCTGGCGCTACATGCGGCTATTATTTTAGGTATTAGCTTTAGCCCCGAAGCCCGACAGGCCGTGGCTACTAAGCTGGAAATCACCCTTTCCCAGTACCGCAGCCAAACCAAACCCAAGCAGGCGGACTTTTTAGCGCAAAGCAATCAACAAGGCAGCGGCACGCTTAAAGAAGCCGCCATGCTCACTACCCGCGATAAGGCCCAGTTTCACGACAACACCATCCGTGAAATTGCCCCCCAGCAGCAGACCAGCCACAGTGCCGCGCAACAAAAAACCAGCCCCGTACTGGTAACTCAGAGCAGTTCCACCCATCAACAGCTACAGCGCGTCAGCCAAGATGAACAGCAGGAAAACCGCGAGCAGCAAATCAATGAGCTGACCGTAGCCCAACGTAAACAGGAAATCTCCAGCCTAGAAGCCAAACTCGACATGCAACGCCAGGCCTACGCCAAACGGCCGCGTATACGCAGGCTGACTTCGGTAGCCACCCAGCAGTCCGAGGATGCCCTCTACCTGCACCACTGGCGCGAGAAAATTGAAGCCATAGGCAACCAAAACTACCCCGCCGCCGCCAAGCAACAGCAAATATTTGGTGAGCTGCGCTTAGTGGTGTCACTGATGCCCGATGGCAGCGTATTTGATGTCAAAATCCTAGCCTCTTCCGGCCATAAGATTCTCGATCAAGCCGCCATACGTATAGTGCACCTAGCCGCCCCCTACCCGGCCTTCCCCGCCGAGATGCAGCGCAAAGTGGATGTGTTAGAGATCATACGCACCTGGCGCTTCCATCAAAACAAACTCACCTCCAGCAGCGAATAGACTTGAGATTGGCCAATTCACCCCCATACTATGGCTATGAACAACGAAACTACTAGCAGCAACCTTACTGGCCATTTTTTAATCGCCATGCCCAGCCTCAATGGCAGCGCCTTTGGCCATACCATTACCTATATCTGTGAACATAACGAGCAGGGCGCGATGGGCATAGTACTTAATCACCCGCTGCAGCTGAACCTGGACGACATCTTCGCCCACTTAGAGATAGACGACGTCAGCGCGACTAGACCCGATGCCGTTCTGGCCGGCGGCCCGGTACAAACGGAGCGTGGTTTTGTGCTACACGAACATCATCAAGACAAAACTTGGCAGGGCACCCAAAGCCTAGCCAACAACATCTACCTCACCACTTCGCAGGACATACTCGATGACATGGCCCACGACCGAGGCCCTGAGCACAGTTTAGTAGCCTTGGGCTATGCTGGCTGGGGCGCCGGGCAATTAGAGGCCGAACTCGCCGAAAACGCCTGGCTCACCACCCCCGCTGACAACGATATTATCTTCCGCACGCCTATAGAAAAACGTGCCAGCGCCGCCGCCGCCAAACTGGGCATAGACTTATCACTGATTTCACCACAAGCCGGCCACGCCTAATTAATGAATGCCCATAAAGCCATTACCGTTATCGCCTTTGATTACGGCCTCAAAACCATAGGCGTGGCGGTAGGGCAAAGCCTTACCCAAACCGCCAATCCCTTAGCTGAAATTAAAGCCAACGATGGCGTGCCCACAAACTGGCAGGAGATAGAGCAGCTGCTCAAAGAGTGGCAGCCCGACACCTGTGTGGTAGGCCTGCCCTTAAATATGGATGGCAGTCGCTCCGAGATGTGTACCCGCGCCGAAAAGTTTGCTCGCCGCCTCAACGGCCGCTTTGGCGTTAACGTCACGACCATGGATGAAAGGCTGTCTAGCTTTGAGGCCCGCGGCGACATTATCGAGCACACCGGTTCGCGGGATTTTAAACAACAGGGGGTGGATAGCTGGTCGGCCAAACTAATTTTAGAGAGCTGGTTTAATCAGCCCTAACGCTAGCGACTATTCAGCTGTTAAGTAGCCACTCGCCAACCACCATGTCACCTCCCAGCCATTAACACCTAGTCACTAGCCAGCGCCTTAGCACGTTTTGTTCTACCCTCTACGAGCAAAACCCGCGCCCAGTTCACAGCCTTAACGTCAGCTCGCCCGCAACTAGAACAGGCCGCGTAAATAGTGTTGGCCACAGCAGCATGGGCTATTTCATACTGCAACCATGCTTAAAACACTCCCCTATTTACTGTTACTCATCGGCCTACTGCCCAGCGCCCAGAGTTATGCACAGACCGAAGACAACAGTGCCTCAGAAATACAATGGCTGGCCGCCTATGGCTTATCTTTTGGCGGTGCCGATAAAGTAGAGAGCCTCTATAACCGCTACGATGATAGCTTTGAAACGAGTGGCTTGGCCTCGCTGGGCGCAGGCGTTGCGCTGCCCTTAGCCCGGTTGCCGTTAACTCTGGAAACACTAGTCTCGGTACATTTTGACAATGCCGAAGCCAAACAAGGGGACGCCAACCTCGACTATAAAACCATCGATGTGCTGAGCTTTTACCGCCAGGGTGCCCATCGCATTGGCCTAGGCTTTAGCCACCACCTCAACCCCCGCTTTAAAACCAATAATGGCCTTACCGATGAGGCCGCGCGCTTTAACGACACCACTGGCACAATCGTAGAATATAATTACCTCTACGCTCACAGCAGTGCACTGGGCGTTAGGCTTACCGATATACGTTACACCGGTAGCCAGCAAGGCCAGCGTATTAACGGCAGCAATATCAGCATTTTTATCAAAACGTTTTTCTAATCAGCGCTCAGTTATTGGCTTAACTGCCAACCCAATACCAATGAATAATCCGCCTCCATTTGCGGGCCATCAAGATGCTGGTAAACCGGCTTAATCACCTCCAGCGCTAAGCGATGCGTTTGCTCGCCGGGCATTATCCAGTTGATACCCACAGCCACATCAAGCCGTTCGCCGGCACGCAAATTAGGGTCTGCGGTGGGTACCATGCTGCGCATCATGGGGTTAAGTTCGCTGTCTATACCGTCAATATTATCCCAGTGCTCATAGGCCACACGAGTAGACCAACTCAAGCTTTCAGCAAACGGCCTGGCATACCAAGCGGTAGCCATATAGCGATCGCCTAGCGTGTAATCATTATCGTTGTCACCCAGGCGTATGGTCGCTTTAGTTTGCGCGCCCCAGGAATAATGCGCCTGCTTAACCGTATAGGTAATGCCCGGCATAATATCGTAGGTGCCCGAGCCCAATTGCATGGGGTAAGGCAGCTGCACATCCTTGCCCATGCTCATGGCGGTGTTATCTTTTTCAGCTATGGAGCCCGTCGGTAAGCTCACCGTAAAATTTAGAATTAAATCGCTGCTGTCGGTTTTTTGGTAATTAAACAAAGCGCCCAGTTTTATATCACCTAAGCCATCACTGTGGGTACTAAAGGGAGTATCAACCGTCATGCCGCCGCCCATATTCATCATGCCCATACGCATATTTAAATCCATGTCGTATGCAATGATGGGGAGCATTAGCATAAGCGTGAGTTCATCCGTAGGTGCGTACATGCCGCCTAGCATATGCATTTTCATGGTCATTGTTTGGGGCGAGTTCATATAGCCTTGCTGGTGTATCTCGGTAGTAGAAACACTATCACTACCGTCGAGGTTGCCATCCATCTCCATCTGCATATAGCGATAAGACAGCATCCACTCACCCGCATTATGCGTATGCTCACCCATCACGCCTATAGGGCCATGACTATCAGCGCGAAAGCTACCGTCGGCTATTGCTGCTGTGCTAAGAAGAGAGGCGAATAAAACCCGTGACCACATACATTGTTGCTCCATAAAAATCATCGTGCGAAAAGATTACATTATGGAACCATGCTAACAGTGAGGGCAGGTGTGGTGAATGCGTCACGTTGTCGCAGCAAGTGCTAGTCGTGACGCTAGGTGGAAAATACTAGCGGTTTTTTTCTAGCACTTTTTCAACAATGGAGGTGGTGGAGCAACTGTCGAATAGTGACAACACTTTTACTTCGCCGCCGTAAGCTTCGACTATTTCCCAGCCCACTACGCCTTCCTTATCGTAGTCGCCGCCCTTGGCGAGTATGTCGGGCTTAAGCACTTCTAGTAATTTTTCGGGGGTGTCGTCTTCAAAGGGGATTACCCAATCCACCGACTCCAACTTAGACAGCAAAGACATGCGGCTCTCTACCGGATTAATCGGTCGGCCAGGGCCTTTTAAACGGGTGATGGAAGCGTCGCCATTAACCGCCACCACTAGGCGATCACCCAGCTCTTTAGCCTGTTCTAAATAGCCGGCATGGCCGGGATGTAAAATATCGAAACAACCGTTGGTAAACACCACTTTTTCGCCATGAGCGCGGGCATCTTGCAGGGCAATTTGTAACTGCTCTAGGCTTAACATGCCGCGCTCTGAACCCTGTTCGCTGTTAATGGCACGGCGCAGCTCTGGTGCGCTAATTACCGCAGTACCCAGTTTGCCGACCACTATACCCGCCGCCAAGTTGGCTAAGGCCACCGCCTGTGGCATGGGCTCGCCCGCCGCCAAAGAAGCGGCCAGTACCGAGATCACCGTGTCGCCGGCACCGGTAACATCAAACACTTCCCGAGCTCTGGCCGGCAGGTGCAGCTCTGGCTCGCTGGGGCGCAGCAAGGTCATGCCGTGCTCACCACGAGTAATCAGCAAGGCCTGTAGGTCGTGCTCAGCCATCAGCTGCTCACCCTTAGCCACCAGTTGTTGCTCATTAGCACAGTGGCCGACGATAGCTTCAAACTCAGGTAGATTGGGGGTTAATAACGTGGCGCCACGGTAGCGACTAAAATCGGTACCTTTGGGGTCGACCAATATGGGAATATTTAAGGCCTTAGCCGCTTGAATTAGAGGCTGCGGATCTAACAGCGCCCCCTTGTCATAATCCGACAGTATCAGGGCGCCCATGCCCGGCAGCATGGCTCTGGCCTTTTCGCTAAGGCCATCGGCCGCAGCAACGCTAAAAGCCTCTTCAAAATCCATGCGCAGTAATTGTTGGTGGCGACTGATGACACGCAATTTGGTAATAGTAGGCCCACTCTCGGCCTGCTGGAAATGACAGTGCACCTGCGCCGCCTGCATGCGGGCGGCGAGCACCTCAGCCTCATCATCCATACCGACTATGCCAGAGAGCGAGGCTCCTGCCCCCAAGGCCGCAATATTTAAAGCCACATTAGCCGCGCCGCCAGGGCGGTCTTCCACTTGTGACACTTTCACAACGGGCACTGGCGCTTCCGGGGATATACGGTTAGTGCCACCATGCCAATAGCGATCTAGCATTACATCGCCCACAACGAGGACTTGGGCTTGGTCAAAACGTGGCATGGTGAGTTTCATCTATGGGGGATCTCTAAATATAGTCTACAGGCGGGTATTATTACGTGAACCAGAGGAAATGGCTAATGCACTCGGGAAGAAATACAACTAGCAAAAAGCATAAGGCTAATGTTCTGTGCTACTAGGGCCCTGCATAGCCCCTTTCATATTTATTGACGGGCCGAATCAATATCAGCCACAGCAGCCACCTTAGCCACGCTAGCAGGCTTTATTTGATTCCATACTAAATCATCAATAGCATTGTTAGGGGCAAAGCCTAATGGTGCAGCTTTTAAAATAGCACGTACCTTTTCGCAATCAAAGGCATGACAGCCATGGTCTAACTGATCAAGAATAAGCTCAACCTCAGGCCAAGATAGCGATAATTCCTGCGCTTTCATAATTCGAGGATGCTCGGTACCTTGGGGGTTATCACCTATCAAAAGCTCTTCAAACAGCTTTTCGCCGGGGCGCAGGCCGGTATAAACAATTTCAATATCCCCTTCAGGGTTTGCTTCATTACGGAGCTCTAAGCCCATTAAGCGAATCATTTTTTTAGCTAAGTCAGCAATTTTAACCTGTTCGCCCATATCCAAGACAAAGACATCCCCCCCTTTACCCATAGTGCCTGCCTGCAACACTAGCTGGGCGGCTTCAGGAATGGTCATAAAATAACGAATAATATCCTTATGCGTGACGGTGACGGGGCCATGATTTTTGATTTGCTCTCTGAATAGTGGCACTACCGAACCCGACGAACCCAGCACATTACCAAATCTCACCATAGAGAAGCGCGTTACCGCTTGGCGCTCAGCCATACCCTGCAAGACCAACTCAGCCATACGCTTGCTAGCCCCCATAATATTGGTGGGACGCACAGCTTTATCCGTAGAAATCAGCACAAAAGTCTCAACTTTGGCTTTAACCGCGGCTTCAGCAGCATACCAGGTGCCGAAAACATTGTTACGCACACCCTCAATCACATTATGCTCAACCAAGGGCACATGTTTATAAGCTGCGGCGTGATATACCGTTTGTACACCAAAACTACTCATAATCACTTGCAACCTATGCTCACGCTGCACTGAGCCAACAATGGGTTTCACCTCTACTGCTAAGCCTCGATTACCCACAAGATTATTAAGCTCATTGTGGATGGCATATAAATTAAACTCCGACTGCTCAAATAGCACCAATACTTTAGGCTCATGCTCAATAATTTGTCTGCATAACTCGGAACCGATAGATCCACCAGCCCCCGTTACCATCACCACTTTATTTTTAATAATGTTGTCTAACAGCTGATTATTGGGCGCTACCGGATCGCGGCCTAATAAGTCTTCGAGTTCAATATCTTTAATCTCTTCAATTTTAGCCCTACCACTTACCACATCGGCCATATCCGGTATGGTTTGCACCTGTATCGCTAAGGGCTCTATCGACCGTAAAATTTCGGCACGCTCGGCTCGGGTGGCAAGGCCTGTGGCCAAGAGCAACTTTTTCACTTCATGCTTTTTAATTAGACGCTCTAACTTGATGGGGCTATAGACTCGTAGCCCCTGCAAAACACTGCCCTGTAAAGCTGTATTGCTGTCTACATAAGCTATTGGCTGATATTCTTGACCTTGGAATAGGGCATTGGCTAACTGTAAGCCCGAGGTTCCGGCCCCATAAATAATGACCTTCTCTTTTTGTAATTTTTGTAGGCGCCGCACATAGTCACTCACCAGCAAGCGAGAACCACCCACAAAAATCATCGCTAATCCCCAATAAATAAATGGGGCAGATCTAGGGATAGGTGCTTTTAATAAAAAATTAGATGCAGAAAATATCAATGCTGAGAGAGAGACTCCCGTCACAATCATCAAAAGAGCATGACTTGACAAATGCCGAATCACCGCGCGATAAAGGCCAATACGAACAAAAATCGCTAAAGTCGCAGCCGTAGTAATCACCAAGCTATAAATAACCAAATGACTTTCTATACGGTAAAATTCCTCAAGGCGTATACTTATTCCTCCCCACAAAGCCAAGGGAACGCACACTAGATCAGCCAACACTGACATAAGCCGTTTTTGATAACGGGGTAAGCTAAGTATTTTTTTAATCATTATCAACTCCCTGCAACCAGCGCCTAGCGAAAAACTGTTTCTAAGCCAACAACGATAACACACTTAACACGTGCAAGCCGCATACACTACAGGAGACAAAAACACAAAATGCGCCTCATATGCTGCACGAAAAAAATCTAAAACTAAATACTATAAGGCTACTGCAAGCTAAAGCTCAAAGAAGTAGGATTTAGCATTTAAATATAACGAACATACTCTAACGTAACGCGAATAAGACTCTCCTCTACTGGCACATCGTAAATAAAACCTTCATGAATAGATTTAAAATAAACACTAGAATAAGAGGCGTGAACTGAGCAAGTATTGCCTTCAAACAGCCTTATATGAGACTTCGATTTATTTTAATAGGCTAATCTTATAAGGACTCTAGCCTTGCTTCATCTACACCCAAACTTGGCAAAGCCTAGCACGACGATCAAAGCGAAGTTCTTCCTCATTCATAAATTAGCGTCCCCATCAAGAGCATGGCACTAAATCGTCTTAAATATAGAGCTACATTAATAAAAACAGTATGTGCCTATCTTTAAGCTGGAAATTTAGTGATTATCCTTAAGCCTTTCTTGAGAAAATTCTTGCTAACGTCTTAAAAATCAGAGCAACGTCATATGCCAAAGAATGCCTTTTAACATATTCCAAATAATATTGCTGTTTTATTGGTAGTATTACATCAACATAGGTTTTTTTTGGGTTTTTTTCACCCGCTAAGATTTCATTCTCATCTATCATTTCAATAGATGCCTTATCTGTAATTCCTGGGCGAACGGATAAAATTATCGCTTTAACCTCATCAGGGTAAAAATTAATATACTCTTCCACCTCAGGACGCGGACCGACTAAACTCATGCTCCCAAACAGTACATTAACCAACTGTGGCAGCTCATCAATTTTTAACTTGCGAATAAATCTCCCACAATTAGTTATCCTTGGATCAGAACCAACTGTTAAAAGGCCTTTTTTATCCGCACACATTATCATGGAACGAAACTTATAAATATTGAACCTAACACCATATCGCCCAATCCTTTCCTGCTTAAAAAAAATAGGGCCTGGAGAGTCTAACTTAACCCACAGCGCTATGATTAATAAAATTGGCGATAAGAGTGTTAAACCCACAATTGAGCATATAAAATCAAACAATCTTTTAAGCATCTGAAAATATTCTTTTAATTGTAGAAATAACTCTTGTTTGATCTGCATCCGTCATTTTAGTATACAAAGGTATAGAAACAATGCTTTTAAATATTCTTTCAGCTGCAGGGAACATTTCTGGAGTAAGTTTATATGTATCACGCCAATAGGGATGTAAGTGGAGTGGAATAAAGTGAACTGAACAGCCAATACCTTTATCCAACATCATCTGTATGAATTTATCACGTGTTATACTGGCTTGTTCAGAGAGTCTTAATGTATATAAATGCCAAGCATGGGTACAGCCAACCTCAGCTTCAGCAGGTAGTAATACTGGCAAGCCTTTTAGCTCTTTATTATATCTACTCGCCATGTATTCTCTTCTGTTCTGAAACCCTGCCAGTCTTTTTAATTGGTGGATTCCTATAGAGGCTGCAATATCTGTCATGTTATATTTATAGCCAGGCGCAACTACTTCATAAAACCAACTTGGCACGTTCGATCTATATCTATTAAATATATCTTTATTAATACCATGCAACCGCATCACTTTACATCTTTTAGCTAATTCGTCATTTGATGTAACTACCATACCACCCTCACCAGTGGTCATAGTCTTATTTGCATAAAAGCTGAATACCGTAAAATCAGTATCCAAAGTGCCTACTAACCGTTCATTATAAATCGACGGCAAGGCATGGGCCGCATCTTCAACAACCTTAACAAAATGTTTCTTTGCAACTTTTATAATTCCATCCATGTCACAGGCCAATCCAGCAAAATGAACAGGTATAACCGCTTTTGTTTTACCTGTAATTGCCGCCTCAAACAATGAAGTTGTTAAATTATATGTACTGGGGTCCACATCGACAAAAACAGGAGTAGCACCTAGATACCTAACCACTTCAGCAGAAGCAGTAAAAGTATAAGTTGGAACAATCACCTCATCCCCCGGGCCAACACCCAAAGCTTCTAAAGCCAGATGCAAACCCGATGTGGCAGAATTAACAGCTATTGCGTGAATCGATCTTTCGCCAAGAAACCCCTCAAAATCTTCTTCAAACTTTTTAACTTTTGGGCCTGTAGTAACCCATCCTGATCTAAGTGAATCTACAACTTCATTAATCTCATCTTCACCAATATCAGGTAAAGCGAAGGGTAAAAAATCACCTGCATTCATAGCACTATTCCACACATTGCCTGTACATTATCCATTCAAAACCCTAATTAATTATCTTCATGATAGATTTTAACAAAGAGAGAGTAATGACTCGAATAACTGTGTATCTTTTACACAGTAATCATCCAATTTGACATCTATTGATGGTTTTTTATAAAATCTTACGCGCCGCTTATTTTTATTATTAGACAAGGCGCCTTTCAACACACCTTCCCCGCGCACCAAAAAAAATTTATTTTCTTTTAACAGCCAAATTTCGTCGAATGAATCAAGTAAATACTGCTTAACTTGGCTCACATCATTCGAAGGTAATTGTTTTTCTCTATTACGCAAAACCTCACAATGGTAAAACTCATGATACCAAAAAGGAATAGAAACATTTCTAATGTATTCTGAAAGCTTTAATCGGGTAGAACCATTAGTGTAGTCATAAATATAATTTGACAACAATCGCTCTCTGGGCTCTCTTATAACAGTTGCAGTATATCTATGCTGATTTATTATTCCAAGACTGGGAAGCCCCCACTCATACGCCAACCAATTAGCTTCCGAATACTCCAGAAGAAAGCTGTTTAACTCAGAGTCAGAATATAAGTGTAACGGATAAGCCACTCCAAATTTATCAATTAAATTACCATTACTATTAACCCCAGGCACACCATATTCTCGTGTCAGCCAAGAAACTATTGACGAACCGGCACATTTATGAAAATGATGGTAATATATTTTTTCCAATATCTAACTCCATTATGTACATCAAGCGCTCACCCCTTTTTAACGTACCCACTATATCAAAGCCCAAGCTTTCATATAGCCCTATAGCACTATAAT
The DNA here is from genome assembly GCF_000373485.1 of Dasania marina DSM 21967. Taxonomy (NCBI): domain Bacteria; kingdom Pseudomonadati; phylum Pseudomonadota; class Gammaproteobacteria; order Cellvibrionales; family Spongiibacteraceae; genus Dasania; species Dasania marina. The sequence goes on along the minus strand of NZ_KB891575.1, from coordinate 929,122 downwards.
TAAGCTCATCAACTTCTAATCTATATCCATCACACCTAGCCCGCCAACGCTGCTTAATAATTGCTTGCATTAACAACTTAGTATTTCCTCTCCCTTGGACCCTGGAGCCAACAATAGCGACCTCGAAGTAATGACTCTTTGGCAAAGCCGCAGCTTTATCTCCTCCTAAGGTCTTCTTTATTGCCTGGGTTAGCTTAGTAATAATATTAGGACTTTTCAAAATTGAAGTTATTACATTAAGTATCATTGCCCACCGTAATTTACGGTACTCCTTCAAAAAAGCATCAGCATCAAAATACACAACCGCCCAAGAAAACATTTCATTATTTCTGATATAAAAAACCTCGGAATACTCTGACTCTAAAGCAAATCTATAGTAATCAATTAAGAACTTTCTCCCCATTAATGCCATAAAGTTATTTGTAAATACACGTAAATGCGCATCACTCAAATCATCCAGCATTGATATAGAGGCCGTTTTTAAGCTCAGACTAGAATCCATATCTTTCAGACGCAACCTTTTCTAAAAAATCAACAAATATTTCATATTGGCTTTCTTCTTTATATTTATCATGCGAAAAGTCCATCTCTTCTATAATTCCGCCCTTAAATTTCAAAATAAAATTATACAATCCTTTCCAGTTGAAATCAAAATTGGCGCCAATACCGTTTTGCTCAAGAATTTCTGACACCTCACCGGGGCAATTATTAATAACATAAAGTTTATTAGCTATATAATCGAAAAACTTAACAGGCATCGCAACAGAAGTTCCTTTAGAATAAGAAATCACACCTACATCGAACAAACTATATATATAATTCAAATCTGCGGGAGAAACGGATCCAAAATTATATATAGAATTACTGCTTCCTATCCAAGATTCAATACGAGATATTTGATTTTCATCGCCCAAACCAAACAAACAAACTTTTATATTGGGATCTTTCTCAAGANAGCACTTTATTTTTTTAATAAACTTATCTAAACCATAGCTATCGCCATAAGACCCTGCATATATTATTTTAATCGAGGCACGCTCTAAAAATGCTTCGACACTAGATATTATCTTATTATTTTTATAATAATTTAAGCCATCCAATTCTTCGCTGTACCCTAGATAAACAACTGTAGAAGAAACTTTTTTAACATCAAGCTTCTCTCTAAATGTCCTCGAACAATATACGACTCCGTCCGCTTTCTCCAGCCGCAGTGCTCTAATTTTTTTTAGAGGCCTTTTAAAAAAATTTAAGTGCCTCTTATTAGTGGTCTCAATAATCTCCGGGAACAAATCAAGAACATCATAGACTAAAACCACCCCCGTGAATGCCTTAACAACATGAGCTAACCACGAGCAAAATGGCGCTGGCTCAACACAGATAATATGAGTGAACTGCCTAAATTTTTTGTTCGTTAAAAATGAAGTCAAAAATGAAATTGCATAGAAAAACTCATGGAAAACTCTTGACACACTACGATTCCCATAACGCATGTATATCCATGAAAAACAAAGATCATACCCATTTTCTATGGCAATACACTTCAGAGAATTAATATCCCTTTTTTGCTTTGTACGATGCTCTACAGGTGGTGCATATATAGTGCATTTATACGCCCGACGAACCAAGGCCTTCGCAAGCATCGTTGATCGATATTCTTTCCACCCTTCACCCTCCAAGTTACCGTACGGATTAAAAATCAGACAGTTCATTTAACAACCTCCCGTACAGCTTATCGAAATCTCTCTCCCACGAATCACTAACCCTTATTGTCTTCTGAAAGCCTCTGTTATCGATTATATAATTAATATTTTTAAGTAATGTATTCCTATCATCATACTTACCACTAAGACCAAAACCTTTCTGCTCTGCTGACTTTGAGATCACACATTCAGAATTAATAAGTAATGGAACATTGCTCATCTGAGCTTCATAATATTTATTCGGAGCAGCCATTATAAAATTAAGATTTATAGGTCGATAGTACGCGAAGACCCCAATCGATCTCCTTGCAATATTCATACACTCCTCAGATTTTATTTTACCCACGTAACAAATATATGATCTACGCAAAATATCATTTAATAAATCTTTATCGTGAATAAAACCAGCTATTATTAGAGAGCATTTCCTGCCATCTTCATTCATTTTATCGAGCACATCCAAAAGCACCTCGATGCCATTCAAATTTTCCCTCAGTGAACCATAGGCAAAAATAAAAGGAGTAAGGGTTACATCTATTTTATAATTTTCTTCTTTGCTTTCATTACACCTTATAGGGATATTTCTAACAACTACTGTTTTATTTTTAAACTCAGGAAATCTGTCAGACCTAAACTCTTCCACCTCGACTATCAAATCTGCTCTTTTCCTTGCCAATACCGTGAAAAATTTTGTTAAAATACTATCCGACCTACGTATATCCAAAGCATCGATAGCATCCAGGCATACATACCCCTTATATCTAGACAAGAAAGGAATCAGCATTAGCTCTTCATTAGTTACGATCACAATATCGGCCTTTATTCTCCTCAGAAAATAAATGGCTTTCACGAGATATACCACATATGAAAAAATACTTCTCAACCCATGCGGCAGCCTGACGCCAGAATATATTGCACTCGGCAATATATTCCACTTTTCACTTCCACGAACAGCGCCATAATAAGTTATCTTGTCACCTTTCTTTAAAAAGCTTTCCATTATTTTTTTAACGCGCACATAATCGCTATTTGCTGTATGAAAAAAACCTATATCCATTTAAACCTACTAATCAGCTTGATTAAAAATATTTCTGCAGCAAAAACCATAACCATAAAAAATGGCTGCTCCGCTCTAATGAAAGGAATGAACCTAAAGAGCATCCAGACCATAAAAAACTCGCTCCCTCTGATACTCCTCACTAGTCGATAGCAAGTATAATATAAGCCAACGAGTATGATTGGAGATAAAGCCACCCCAAGATAGCCAAGCTGATGATACCCCTCACCAAAGATGGTATATGTTGTTATATAATTACCATCTCCTAATATCATACCTCCAACCTCCTCATGTAATCTATTTGAAGTTGAAGTTATAGGTTTCCCTTCCCATATAAATCTGGGAATAAAATTCAGCCAAGGAGCGGCAGTCCATTGCCAGCCATAATCTATACCGTGCACATCGACATAGCGAACGACATCTGAAATCCATGCCCTATACCCCATCTGTTCAACGAAAGAGCTATTACTTAATAGTTTTTCCAATGATAATCCATAAGCAACACCAGACCTTAACAATGCACCAAGGTTTACATATAAAATAAACAGCAAAAGCCCAATTGGACCCATCACAAAGAATGCAATGTATCTTTTAATTACTTTTAATTTAAAAAACCATATATATACTGGAGTCAGTATTAAGAATAATAATGGCAGTCGTGTCTCAGCAACCATTAGTAAATATAAACACATAATGGACATTGCAATATAAAAATTTTTGATTTTCCCTCTTAGGTGATAGTCGCCTATTGTTATTATCGTAAAAGGCAATAATATATATGAGACTGCTTTGAAAAATGACGACTCCAACACCCCCTCTGTTAAATATTGATCCACTCGTGCACGTATTAGCGCATCAATAAAACCACCACTTTCTATAATCAATGACATCGCATGCCAGGAATAAACCAACAGCCCCGCCACACCTAGAATAGTTATATTGCAATTTACATTATCATTATCATTAAAATAGTAACTTTTACTTTTAGCCCACCTTGCTAGAAATAGATACTCTATAAAAACCGATGCCACAACTCCCAATAATGCAAAGCGCCATAACCAACCGTCATCATGCTGACTTGACGGAAGTAATATAATGAAAACAACGACCACGACTACTAGCGTAGAAACAGAAATTCTTTTCGCAATAGAAATATCATAGGCCAGAAGCAAGATAAAAATTATCAAATACGGGTAAAATAAATAACTATCCATGTTTAAGTAATCTTCCTGACGCCACGATCCATAATACGGAGATAAAATTAGCAGCTATCAATACGATAATTGTTGTTCTGAAATCATCCCACAATACATACTGATACGACAAAAACAAAAATCCAGCTGATAAAATATTGGCAACAGAAATAGTCCAATATTTTTCACTCGTCAGAATGATAGAGCTTGCCGCTTTACCCAGCCCCTGCATTGTCAACAGTATCGCATACATGAATTCGTCATAATTTGTATCCACAAATATAACAAATAAAAAAAGAAAGAAAGATGCAACAAGAAAGACATCATATACTTTATAATAATATGCTACTTTACCATCACTGATACGCCTATAATGCTCCATTAAATAATATGAAATACTATTGCCAACAAAAACTGTAGCCCCGCCAATCTGCACAGCAAGCCAAACATAAAAAGCACTAGAGTCCGGCGACACCTCTAAGCCGTTTGTAACCACCAAATAAGTCATTAAACAAACAAGAAAAACTTCTATAGATTTTAATGAAACCTTTACACTTACTACAATAGGCAACGACAATAGTAATACACCAGCACACAAATAAACTGCAGAATTGCTTGCCAGACTTAGTAAATCACTGCATTTAATTTCCTTTTCTATATAACTAGCGATAATAAATATTGCAGGCTGCTGTATTACAACAAACGCTAATTGTATTTTTGGCCCATAGTTACTATTCCGATATGCATACGCAATAGTCACAGCCACTACTGAACTCAGTACAGACGACAGCGCAAGAGCAGCAGAAACATCCAATAAAACCGATATTGATAAGCCGACAAAAACGACAATTAAAAAAGAAAAAATAGCGGCTGCAAATTTACCTACTCGGAATCCATCTACTTGCAACCCAAAAACAACACCTAGTAGGAAAAGAGCTCCCAGCAAACCACTATATATTGAAATTTCAAAATAATGCAGAGCCGAATCTGGATCTTGACTTATCAATAATGCGATTATAGTTAACGATAGAAACTTTGCCGCCAACACTCCTGAGCTCATCAACACAAGCTTATTTATTACGCTCTTTATATAGTTCATCAATTATATTCATTAGTCTTTTAGTTGTATTCTTTTCATTGTACATTTGAACGGCTTTATTATGTATTCGACTCTTCGCTGCCTCTTTTATTTGCTTTTGATTCTCGAGGTAAAAAGTCAATTTTTTTCTAATTGCTGACTTTTTGTTCTCACACACCAAAACCCCTCCGGCATCCGCAAACAATTTCAAAAAAGGGTCGTCGTTTGTTTGCTTAATATATAGTATTGGTATGGGCAATGAGATCAAAATAAAACATTTACCAGGTATTTGATATACTGACTTATTCCCGATGATAGGCATAATATCAAATTTTTTTAGCCTCTCTATTGATTCTTCATACTCTATGTAATCATTACTGTTGTAATTAAAAAAACTTTTCTGTTTTGAGTATAGTTTTGCCAGCCTATCAAACGCAGCGCTTCTCGGCCCCGCCAAATAAAAATCCACTCTCACTCCCTCATTCGTTAGCTCCGCTAACGAATGAATGAGCGGCCTCATATCTCTATTAGATTTATATGCCACCCCTATATGACCAGCACTAACCATACCACCACAAAACGTTTTCTCCTTTTCTATTACTACATTCTGAAATCCATATTCAATCGCTTCTATGTTTTTCGCAAAATAAGTTTTACAAAACAAATTTTTTGTTTCATTCGTCGTCACCAGCACCAGGTTTGATGTTTTTACTATTTCTTTCTCGTCACGTACAGACCTCTTATAAAACCAAGGCCTCATTTTTTTTTCGACGTAACTCAAAGGATCTCCGTAATCAGCCACCCAAATAAACTCTTTCTCTTTTCTCGCCTTTAACACCCCAAGATGAGCTTCTACTGAACCTGACGCACTAATAACCACATCATCATCTTTTACGAGACTTACAATTTTCCGGTATACAAAATCACGCAAGCCCTTATATTTGTCTGGGTAGCAAAATCTGTACTCTATATTTCTTCTTAAAAATCCGGAGGCCTGACTATAATTTTCTACCCCCCCGGTCACATCCATGACCCTGTACCCTCTAGCCAGCCCTACACCTATCCCAAAGATATTAATACTTGCGAATTTATCTTTCAAAACCTCAGAATTTAAATAATTACCTATTCTTATAGCCTGTGAGTCCTCATACCTGCCCAATGAAGAGCTAAATATGTAAAGATTAGCCATACATTACCCTTTCATTATCAAATAATTACCGTGAGAACAACTGAACCTTAAAAAACTACTAGTGCTTTCCACCAGTATTGGGACATTGTGCTGTAAAGAAAAAAATGGCAGTCCACTTTGCACACCATTATATTCTTTTCTCTTATAGCACCCCCACACTACATCACCATATTCAAAGCTATACTTATTGAACGGCAGTACCATTGTATCTATCTTTATGGTTTTTATGCTGATATCGCATAGCTGTAAAAAACTGTACCCTTTAGCTTGCGCATAAGCCTTCGCCTTTTCTGGAGCTTTATCCTCAGTACCATTTCCAACGAAGATTATTCTTTTAACGACATAGTCTTTGCTATCATATACGACCCCTGAATTAACAAATCCCCTAAAAGGGTTTATATTATCAATAGTTCCACTAAAGCATTCAGACACAGGCTCATCTTGAAACATTGGCTTCACACCCATAAAAACTATGATTTTATAAAGCATTCTGTGCACTAAAGAGTATTTATTGGCATTAAGATTGTATTTATGAACAATAAAAGACACATCTGTAAATACACAAGTGAACAATGCCAACCAATAATCTTTTTTTGTCATGCATAGAAAGACAACTCTAGGCTTATTTTTTAAAATAAAAAATATTAGCTTTAACAATCCTTTTTTTATTAAATTTTCCCTGCATGACACAATCGAAAAATCAATATCTTCATTCATGCATATGTAAAAACTGCCTTCATTTTTCAACGAATATTCTTCTATGTAATATTTGTTGAAATCTTTATGCTCCCAGCCAACCGAAGTACGATCTATAAATAAATATTTATTATTCATGGCCGACCATTGCTTCCACTATCCTTTGACAGGCCTTACCATCTCCATAGGGATTGTGCGCATAACTCATGCGTTTATACTCATCTTTGTTAGTAAGTAACGCTGAGACACTTTCTACTATAACCTTCACGTCGGTACCCACCAACTTTACTGTCCCCGCATCGACTGCTTCTGGGCGCTCTGTTGTTTCACGCATCACCAGTACCGGCTTACCTAACGACGGCCCCTCTTCTTGAATCCCTCCCGAATCAGTTAATATAATATATGATCGATACATAAGATAAACAAAAGGTAAATAATCTTGCGGTTCAATTAAAATCACGTTTTCTAAATCACTCAGTAAACGATTGACCGGCTCTTGCACATTAGGATTAAGATGTACTGGATACAGAAACTGAACGTCCGGGTGCTTTTTAGCCAGTGCAGCAATAGCTTCGCAAATACGTTCAAAGCCTCCCCCAAAACTCTCGCGTCTATGGCCTGTAATTAAAATCAACTTGCGCTCTTTACTTACAAATGGGAATAACTGCTCAAGCTTGCTGCGCAAGCTTGCACTCTTCTCAATCTTTTCTTTTATCTCAAGTAGTGCGTCTATAACGGTATTGCCCGTCACTATAATACTTTCCTCTGCCACCCCCTCTTTTAACAAATTAGCTTTTGAGCCATAGGTCGGAGCAAAGTGATACTTAGCCAAAGCACCGGTCAGTTTACGATTAGCCTCCTCCGGCCATGGTGAGTATATATTACCTGTACGCAAACCCGCTTCTACATGGCCAACTGGGATTTGCTGGTAATAAGCTGCAAGTGCAGCGGATAATGTTGTTGATGTATCTCCGTGCACCAAGACATAATCAGGCTTAAATTCCGCCAGTACAGATTTTAAGCCTTGGAGTATGTTACAAGTCACATCTGTTAGCCCTTGCCCAGGTTTCATTATATTTAAATCATATTCAGGTTTAATCTCAAAAAGCTCTAATACCTGATCAAGCATTTCACGGTGCTGAGCCGTTACGCAGACCTTAGATTCAATATTATTATTGGCAGCCAATGCACGCACCAATGGCGCCATTTTTATGGCTTCGGGACGAGTGCCAAATACAGTCAAAATTTTCATATGCTATGTAGAACCCTTAATATCCATTACAAAGGCAGGAATCATCAAAAAGAAGCACCTAGCCCGGCCCGTGGATTATACATAGATCAGGTTAGAGTTGAACCAATTCGCCCGTATCAGTACAGCTATTTACAAGAGCTGTTTAAGAGACGGTTTCTTCTATTCTCTACAACCCACTTAATTAACGTAACTAACACACCAAGCAAGCCGCCCGCAAAAACTGCGAACATCAACACTAACACCTTACTAGGCCTTACACTTCTTTCTGGCTCTGCAGCCCAGCTGTCAATACTCGCCACTTTGAGAACATCTTTGTCATAGGCTATAGACTCTAAGTAGCTTATTCGCTCCTGAATTGGGCGAATTTCGGGAATGTATGGGTCTTTTTCTTTGCGCGATTTTAGGGCTTCTATTTCAGCCTCTAATACCTCATACCCCCTAATATAAAGCAGGCTTTCATCAAGCTTGCTAACTAAAGTTTTATTGCCAATACTGCTCGCTGCCGGCTTTCTAAAATCCAACTTTTTAGCAATAGCATACGCCTCTTCTAGCAATACAATTCTATCTTGTAATCTTTGGGCATAGACCATCCTCAACGAAGCAATCTGCTTATGATAAGCATCGATCGCCAGCGCTTTGTTAACACGCGCTGCTTGCAGTAGCTCTTGCTTGGTTTGATTATTGACATAGTGAATATAGCCATTTAGCCACTTAGCAGTGTACGCCGGATCAGTATATTGGTAGGCAACTGTTAAATAATCACTGTTTTTACCCGGCTTGGTGATATTCAATGATTTCAAAAAGTTGTTTTTGGCCAGCTCATTTACTGAGCCTGTTGAACCACCAGCCCTATAGATAGCCTCTATATCCTGTTTAAAATAGGCAGTTGCCATAGCAATAGAGTTGAGATTTTTTTGCAATAACGCAAAAGCTGACTCTTTAGTCACAGGGCTACTGGGGCGAGATATAGGCATAGCATCCCCCGAAGACTGTGACATATAACTATCAACGACATTTAGTATCGCTATATCTGCAGGTTGCACCTCACTTAAATAGACTTTTGCCTCATAGACTTTGGGTGTATATATTAGATAGGCAACAGCTAGGCAAATAGCACCTACTATTATAGCGGCTATAAGCGCCTTTCTGGCCCATAGCTCTGCCATTAGCTCAAATAGATCAATCTCATCCTGGGCCTGCACATTCGCCGAGTCCGAAGTTTGCATACATACTCTTCCATATTATTCATTAAAATTTTTAGGCGCCTAGTTTACAGCATTTATACAAGAGCTGAACACTGAATATGCTCCCTATCTATACTTATAGCCCTCACCACCTTATCACTACCCATGCTTAAGCGCATTAACAGGGGAGCCTCTCGTGGCTAAACATGCAAAAATGAACCAAAAACACAACCATGCCTCATTGGGTGAATTTATTAGCTGCTGTAAATCTGTCATCATTGCGACCCCGAAAAAGGCCATTGCGATTAAACAGCCAGCCTCCTTATATAGTGGCTGCCTGAACGCCCCATTTAGCACTGCAGCCACAGCGGAAAGAAAGAGTAATAGCCCAACCACACCAGTTGTTAGCCATATATTCAAATACAAATTATGCGCATGAGAAAACTTACTGGCTGTAATACCAGGCCTTTCCCCTAACCCCAACCCAAACCAAAAATTATTCTGTATCATGCGCCAAGATTCACCCCATATTTCAAAGCGATGCGAACTCCCGCGATTTAGAAAAAATCCAGGAAAATAGTAATAGATAGTCAAAGCTAAAGCCGTCAACACAAAGCATATACAGGTAGCCAATAGGAATTTTTTATTACTCCAAACGTACAGTCCCGCAGCAAAGGCTACCGCCACAGCAGTAGCTAAATATACCCCTCTAGATTTAGTTAATATTATCGCAACCAACGCCAAAACACAGACTGAACTCGACAACACAACCAAAAATCTTTCCCTGCCAAACAACGCCCAACCTAAAGTCAAGCAGAAAAAAGTGCCGTAGTAATGCCCCGCATGTATTGCTTGCCCAAAGGGCGTACCTGTTCCTAATCGATATCCGGCCAACAAAACATTTGATGCTAGAATACTGCTTAAACTCCACAAAAACCCCACAAAAAACAACAAGAACATCAAAGTATAAAAATGCTTAATGAATTGAGAATAATGGCTTAGCACATGCCAAACTACGCACACATATATCAACACCGCAATCGCCCGCCTAAGCTGCGAATCAGCAACATCGTTACTGCCCCACAATAAGGTTAAGCACCAGTATGCCATCATCACAACAACCAATTGCATAGCAGGGTTGTCTTTGACGTTTTCTCCAAAAACTTTAAAATCCAAACCTAACAATATTAGCCCTGGCAAAATAACCAATAGATAATAAGCCGACTTAGGTGAGGAATTACTAATCAAAAAAGTAGGGTATGCAAAGCATAATGCCAGCCCAATCAATACAAATATCGCTAGCGCATTTCGCGAACTAAAACTGGAGCTAATCACAATAAATTCTCAATTAGGTATTTTCGATATGACGCTATAGACTGCTCTACAGAAAAGTGCTCTATGGCATAAGCATACTGTTTATCTACAATAGCTTGCTGTGTGGTCATTTCCTCGCAAGCTATCGCTTCCATTTTATGCGCCAAACCTGCAACATCCCCCGCTTTAACCATATACTCATGCTCAATTGCTAAAGTTCTAAAAATGTCGAGATCCGAAAATATAACGGGGACTTTAGCCGCCATAGCCTCCACTAAGGCCAATCCAAATCCTTCTCGCAACGACGGGAAAACAAAAAAATCGAACGCCTTTAAATAGCAGCAGGCCGACTCTATATTACCTAATATCTTTACCTGAGAACAAATTCCTAGCGATTCACACAGCGCTTCTATTTTCTTTTTCTCTGCACCATCCCCCATCAGCACCAAAACTGCATTTGGGTTTAACGTGGCTATTTCACTAAAAGCCTTTACTAATACATCTGTACCCTTAGCCTTAACTAGCCTGCCAATTGAGCCATATACCACATCACCTGCTTTAACACCTATTGCAGCCCTTGCTTCATCTCTTTTCAGCAGTGATGACTCTATTTTTTTAAAGTCTATTCCATTGTGAATTACCTGAACTTTTGACGGATGCAAACCTGAAATATTACTTAATAAATAACGCTTAACACTGCCAGAAACCGCCACCAAATAACATCTTTCATCCATATATAACGAGCACGAAAATCGTCTAATCCATGACGCAAAGCCACGCTCTCCATGAAAAACAGCGACAACTTTAGGCCCTTTTATTATTTTTGAAATGATGGCTAATAAGGCAAACTCTTTATAGCGATGCACTAACACCACATCAGGGCGAGTTCGTTTTATATACTTTAACAGCTTAAAAAAAAGCTTGAGCCTAATGCCTTCCCAATGCTCCTCATCTAAATCAAGGCTTTCAACCTTATCAAACTTTGCATGAAGAGCACTTTCATCACTGCCCCGTAACAATAGTGTATGCGACTTTAACCCGGCAATTTTTACGGCATCAGAGATAGAGTACGCCACCGAACTAATACTACTATCAACAGACTTTAATATCTGAAGAACCACCTTACCCTGTTTATTATTTGTCATATTTATACCGCAATACCGTATTAATAATAAGGCTATCTACCTTTATACATTGCCACTCACAGGTGATTTGATAACCGCTGCCGTCCTAGCAAATCGAACCTTTCTACTCTCTTACCATCATAGCCGCCATACTATCACGAGCTAACGTAACGAGCAGCACCTCCCCGCAGCCCAGGCGCTCATTTATTATCCAGCCCATGACGCTCACTTTTAATGTGCATTACCTGCCCGCCACAGCATTCTAAATAGCGCAGCCTCTGCGCTCTTTGATGCTCAAAGTGCTCGTCCATACTGTTAACACTTAGCCTCACAGCTAGACCGCTATCTTTGCCCTCCATTATCTCATCTAACAAAGCGCTCCCGTATTCTGGCCTAGCATGGGAGGATTCAAAATACCATTTTGACAGCTTATCAGCGCTTATGATCTCAGTGTTATAGGCGTTATATATTGCAGCATCATAAACGGAGTAGGGTGCTACATTATACTTCTGTGCATATTCAGTATTTTCCACCACCAAGATTTTTTTCCAATCCTCGTAATTCGACCACAGCCCAGCCGCCTGAAGTACCTGTAAAAATCTAGCATGCAGAGGGGATACTACTATTGTCGCGTCAATATCATTCTTATATAGATAAGCTAATACTTCTCTATAGTAATACTTAAATCGGTCATGCTCTGATTCCACCTGCGCCTCTACACCGGCAACCACTAGCTTGTTTAAATAATCTAATTCTAATCGCCGAAAGTCTTTTTCTAAATAATTATTTATCTTTTCATTATAAAACCCTCGCTCCGTAACTCTATCACCATCACTAGCGCTATAAGAAAGCGTTTTATAACTATCTTTAAGCGACTTCACCGACAGCAATGTATTACGCAGGAATAAAAGTTTTTGGGAAATATCTGGGTTAGCATTTCTAAATATATTTGATGATATTTTGGTTTCGGAATTATCTATATCTTTTTGCAGACTATAATCCAAAACCAAGAGTACTTTCTTAACATCTGAATTTCTATTAGCGTATTTTAAAACACTATATATTTCATCGACATGGGCACCACTTAAAGCCAAATTGTAAGTACTGTAACCATTAAAAAAAACATGCTCGGGATCATACGCACGATAAGCGCGTGAATTACCCAATATCAAAGCATCGTAACGGTTACACTCTAATTGCGCTCGCTTATGCAAACGTATTTGATTATTGACTTCTGGTTTTTTAAAACTATCTTCTTTCGTATACTCCCCATACAAACCATAAGGATCAACCCGCCAGGTAAAACCCGCAGTAGCGAATATCACAGAAATAATAACTACCAACAATGCTATAAAATATCGTTTAAACATAATCAAAATTGAAAATATATAAATTCACTTAATTGAGTAAGATTTAATATTGCGATAATCAACATAAGCATCACAACAAAAAACCATTTGAGTGTTGGCCGCCACAACAGGGTAACCATACTAGACGCAGACCTCTTCGAGTCGAAGCCATAGGCTGGTCTATACTTTTTCATCAGATCTTGCGCATTAGGAAATAGCCAAACCCATAGAAACAACAACACAATGGCCGGCAGAGATTTCGATACTTCAAAAATTTCACTCGCATTGCCAGAAAATCCTAGCATAGCCATGACGATTTCTACTGCTGAATTGATATCTGCCGCCCTAAAAAACACCCAAGCAATCACTACCGCCAGCATGGTTAACACTCTCGATAGCGCTGCCAGTAAACATTGTTTAACTCTGCTTTCTGACCGCCCCTTACCTTCAGTGTCATTAGCCGAAACAAGGCTGCGCCAACCATGGTTAATCATCAAGTAAATACCATGCAGGCAACCCCACACCACAAACGTCCAGCCTGCTCCGTGCCACAAGCCACCCAACAACATAGTGACAAACAGGTTGATTAACCGCCTAACCCTACCCTTGCGTGAGCCGCCCAAAGGAATATAGAGATAATCTCGCAAAAACCGTGACAGCGTCATATGCCAGCGCCGCCAAAAATCGATAATATTATTAGCCTTATAGGGCGAATTGAAGTTTAGCGGCAGCCTAATAGAAAACATTCTAGCTATGCCTATAGCCATATCGGCATAGCCCGAAAAATCAAAATACAATTGAAAGGTATAAGCCAGCGCCCCCACCCAGGCATCATAAGCACTTAGTGGCAGTCCTGCCTCAGCATGTGAAAAAACATCACCGGCATAAGGCGCCAGATTATCCGCCACCATCACTTTCTTAAACAGGCCCATGGCAAAGATACTAATGCCTATCGCCAAATCGCTATACTGAATGGCTCTAGGCTGCCGCCGGGTAAATTGCGGTAGCATTTCTTTGTGGTGGACTATAGGGCCAGCTATTAATTGCGGGAAGAATGTGACGTACAGGCAATAATGCCAAAAGCTATGCTCGCTAGTCAGGCCTTTGGCGCTATCAACCAAATAGGTTATCTGCTGGAAGGTAAAAAAGGATATCGCTAGCGGTAATACAATGGACTCTAACGCCATCGGCGTTTCGGCAAAGTAGTTATAATTTAAAACAAAAAAGCCCAGGTACTTGTAATAGGCTAATAAGGTCAGGTTGGCAGCAACCCCAATAAACAGCCAAGCCCGCTTATACCGGGTTTGCCGCTCTATTAATAAGCCCATGCCGTAATTGGCGACTATTGAGCAGCCAATTAGAAGTAAATAATAAGCATTCCAATAGCCATAAAACACCAAGCTACTGAACACCAGGAAGATGATGCCAGATTCTTGCCTGTCGGCCGACTTAAAGTAGTTATAGCCCAGCCAAACCACGGGCAGGAATATAAAAATAAAGATATGAGAGTTAAAAAGCATGGATATGATTGATTATTCAAGAAAAACAGCATGTTATCATAGCAAGCTAAAAACCATGAACTCTCTCTTACTTACTCTAAAGCGTAGAATAGCCATGCATTCGTTTCTCAAGATTTGTATCATTGCCCCACCTAAGCCCTTGGCGACTTACCAATGATTACATGGCTAACCCCGACTAACGCAGCCCTAGCAGCCGAAATACAGCAACTTAATGCCGCCACACTACCCAATGGTTGGCAATCGGTGGACTCATCGCCCTATGCTAAGGTAGCGGTGAATGCTGACCACAGCCTGTTTTACAAAGCCTTTCTACCTCGTAATATTTGGGAGACGCCCAAGGCTTGGTTGCGGGGCAGCCGCGGCCAGCGAGCCATAACTCAGTCCCAAACATTGCCCAAGCAAGGTTTTAACACCCCAGCCGTAATTGCCTGGGGCAAGCTCAGCGGCGGGCGTGAGTTTATGTTAACGCTAGCGGTTAATGGCATAGGTGTAGGCAGTTGCATAGCCAGCTATTTCCGCCAGCCCAGCAACGCACAAGCTCTGTATTGGAAACGTGAACTGCTACGCTCGTTGGGTAAACTGGTTGGCCAGCTGCACAGCGCGGGTATAATCCACGGCGACCTCAGACCAAACAATGTGCTGGTGGAACTGGGCAAACAACCCTACACCTTCCACCTCATCGACAATGAGCGCAATCAATCCTTTAAACGCATACCCTATAAACTTATTGTAAAAAACTTGGTACAGATAGGCATGCTCGCTGACATAGACCTTAGCCGCACCGACCGTATGCGTTTTTACCAAAGCTACCTTCAGCACTATTCACGCTTTAACCGCGCAGCCGCCAGCCGCCTGTCATTAGAGGTTTACCAGACGACGATGCATAGGCTAAGCACCAAAAACCCTGACCGGCTAGGCTCACCCAACCTGCCTCGAACTCATGTAGATAATGGGCTTATTTACCCGCTGTCTTAATATCTTATCAATTTGCCAAGGCCACCCATGCATTCCAAGCGCACCCAAAAACGTCTACAGCAACTGGCCAGCCTGCTATCGCCACTGGCTAAGCTACTCTCTCTGGCAGTACGAAAAACAAACGGAGAACAACAGCTCTGGGGATTTCTATTAAGCGAACACCAAGGCTTAGACGGCAACCTGCGCGCTATGCTGGACTATGCTTACCAACAAGCCGACATCACGCCCTACTTGATTAACGCGCGCGATGACGAGATAGCGCAATACCAACGGCTATATCCAGGCATCACCGTAGTCTTCCCCCATAGCTGGCGGCACGGCCACTTTCGCCTGCGCAGCAACACCCATGCTTATTTTGTTACCCACGGCAGCCAAGAGTTGCGCGGCCTTTATAGCATGTTTAAGCCTTCGGTCATTAACCTATGGCATGGCATCCCGTTAAAAGGTATGTGTAATCTAGACTATAAGTTTAAGCGCGGCAGCTTAAGTAAACTGTTTAAACGCGGCCTAGGCATTGATGCCTTTTGTGTCTCCTCGATTACTGAGAGAGCCTTAATCGCCGGGTGCTTTTTAATGGACGCCCAACGCATCAAAGTGACGGGGATTCCACGTAACGACTGGCTCACCTGCCCTGCCGAGCAACTCCCTCAAGATCTTGCAGCCGATCAAAGCAAACTCAAAGCCCTGCTCAATGGTAAAAAGTTGGTTTTATACGCACCCACTTTTCGCGACTATGATCGTAAAGCCTGCGGCTTCAACTCTGAGAGTATGGCGCAGTTAACTACTACTTTATCCCAACACAATGCCGTATTAGGTATACGTGCCCACCCAAGAGATCAGGGCTTATTCAGCCCTTTTATAGACAATGCAAACGTTTTGGATTTGGATTATCGCCACTACCCCGAGCTAAACACGGTAATGCGCAACACGGATATATTAATTACCGATTACTCTAGCCTATGGGTAGATTTTTTACTGCTGGATAAACCTATAGTGGGCTACGCCTTTGATATAGAACAGTATCAAGGCAGTCGCGGCTTATTATACGATTATGATAACCAATTCCCCGGTCCACTCACGCAAACTTGGCAGCAATTGGCCTCCACGCTCGCAGCGCTGCTAGCACAACCATCGATTAGCGTTGCCGAAAAACAATTATGGCTTAAACGCTTTTTTCACCAGCCATTAGACGGCAGCCGCTGCCAAGCCATACACCAACTACTGGTCAATTCAGCAAAGCAATAACGCGAGATTATATTTCTTTGATAACTTCGATAAGCGCGGTAGTAGAAATAGAAGGCGTCCTTTCTAAGTAGACTACCTCGCAGATAGCTTGGCAAAAATCGAACTTACCGGCCCAATCATCACCCATCACCAACACATCAGCCTTTTGCGACTTGATGTACTCCATCTTCAGTTCTAAATCTTCTTCTAAAAAAACACTATCAACAACTTTTAGGCCTGACACAATTTCCATTCTGTCATGCTGGCTATAAATCGGGTTGCGCCCTTTTTTCTTAAAATTTAACGCATCAGAAGAAACACCCACCACTAGCGAGTCACCATACTCAGCCGCTCGCTGCAATAATCGCAAGTGCCCTAGGTGAAATACATCGTAAGTGCCAAACGTGATAACTCTTTTCATGCTGTTTCTCTGTTTCTTGCCAGCCATATTCCACAGCTATGCAACTATTTAATTTATAGCTTTGATTGATATTTACTGCGATGCCTGGCGGACAACTTATTATAGGCAGGTGCCAACCACTGTTTAATCACCTTAAGTTCACAATCATGTTGCTGGGCATAAGCTTGTAAAAATACACCCTGTAAATCTTCACTAAGCGAAAACTCTTTCGCATTTATTAAAAATCTCGCCAAATCACGGCCGGAGTCTTTTTTATTTAAGTAACTGGATCTGGCGCCATCTAAATCAACAAACCAAAAATCACGACCATTGTCTGCCACAATAATATTCGACCATTTAAGGTCACCATGACACAACTTAGCCTTATGCATTTTTGCCAGCGCACTAGCAATTTTTATTAGCAACTGCTGCGCGTCAATACTGCGCCAGCGCTCGCTATGATACAGCTGCTTTAAGTCTAGGCAGCCATTAGAAAAAGCCTCACATAAAAAGTAACTATCTTTCGTCCAACAATAGTCTTTATAGCCATAGGCTATAGGCTTGGCAACAGGCACTTCCGCGGCAGTCAATCGCATGCTGATACTATAAACTCGCTTAGCACGATTCTTACCCAACGCGGAACGCAAACGCTGCAGCCAGCCAATTGCGCTATAGCACTTAATAAACAACGGGGGATTGTCTAGCAAAGCTGCTTTAATCTTATCATCAGCTTTAAGCAAGGTAGCGCTTGCTAAGCACTGCGCCAAACTTTTTCCGCTAGCTAAAAAATGCTTAAGCCATGCTTCGTCTGCACAGTAAATTTTATCACCTGCATCGGTAGCCACTGCCTTCACAGCCAACATACTACTGCCACCACTTTTCACAAGGCGATGGCCGGCCGTGATCTTTTTGGTACAGCGCCATGGCTTTTTGATTAACGGCTAGCCAGAATTCCTTCTGCTTCACTGAAGGTGAGAGACCGGCCTGATAGATACGCATAAAGCGTAAACAATCTCGTTTAGTCAGGCCCGCATCCATAGCCGAAAAATACAAGCCGGCAATATCTTTAACTGCCCAGCGCTGCGGTGTTTTATTGCGCAGCTGCGCTCTGTGTAAATCTATTAAGTAGCATTTTGGGGCGCTTAAATCGACCAGCGATTCTTTCTCTAGCAGAAAGTGGCAAATATAATAATCTCGGTGATTAATGCCCGCGCCATGCATAACATGACTGACATGAGCCAACAGTTCTATTAATAATTTCTTATGGACAAAACCCGGGGGCTTATTTTTCCAGTTGGCACAGTAATCTTCTAGGCTAATGGTATTGCTCAAGTCATCGGTAACAATAAAGGATAACTGCGTAGCCGGGTTGCAGCCTTTTTTACCAAAGGCGGCAGTGGTTAAGGTATCCACCCCTAGTGACGCCAACTTTTCGGCTGCCGCAAACTCGTTGCTGGCACCCACAATAGGCAAACGAAACTGCACTAGGTTTTTGAATATCTCTTTCCAGCCTATACCGCGATGCACTTTCACAAAAAAGCTTTTGCCGTTGATTTGCGTTTGCAGTGTGGTGCGGCCTTCTTTGTTGCGATAAACCTCGCCTCGCAGCTTTTCCACTTCTTGAAAAGGGTCGCTGTCACCCCAGGCCTGCTCTATATCACCCCGTATATATAATTCCATCACCCACCTGCTTCTTGTTGTAACCGCTGATAAGTGCGCTCTAAAATATCAATACCGGTGGCATGCATGCTGTATAAGTCTTCACGCTGCGAATAGGCTATGGCGTTTTGCCGCCATTGTTTTGCCGCTTCTCGGTTAAGCATTTTTTGCAGCTGTTGATTCATCAGTTCTTGATTAAAGGGGGATGCCAACACACAGCCCGCTTTAGCGTCGGCAATAAAAGGAGCGTAGCCGCACACGTCGGTGACTAGCACCGGCAGCCCTGCCACCAGTGCCTCTAATAACACGATACCCGCGGCTTCATCCAAGGCAGGGTGCACCAACACATCAGCGCTCAACAAAAAGCGTGGCACATCATCGCGGCCAGACATGAATTTAACACGGCTAGCCACCCCCAACTGCCTAGCCAGCTGCTCAAAGCGTTTCTGCTTATCTTGCCCTAATATAAATAGCTGGGTTTTATTTTGTACAGCTTCAGGTAAGGCGGCCAATGCGGTAATGGCTCTACCCAAGCCTTTTTTAATAAAGCCTGATCCCACAAACAATAGCAGATTGTCGTCTTCGGCCAGGCCAAACTCCCGCCTAAACTGCTGGCGTATCTCTGGGGCATTAGTAGGCGCGCATCTATCTTTGCTAATCCCCGGGGGCAACATATGCATACGCTGCTCTTCGGTATGATAGTGCTTTATAAATTTTTGCTTTTCCGTTTCGGAGATTAACAAAATATCCGTGTGCTGGCCGCGGGTAAATATCGCCTGTTCATAACGGGAAAAATGCTTATAGCGTGCACCTAGGCGGTATAAGAAACCACGGCTATATTTTGCCTTATCTTCATAACAAGAGTCGGCCGCGTAATAAATATCCAAGCCCGGCATTTTATTAAAGCCGAAGACTACATCAACCGGATCTTGCGCTAAATCTTGCTGCACCCAGCGAGCGTATTTTTCATTACGCCTATGATTACTCCAAGCCTTGGCCGGCACAAAACGCAGGTCTACATTGGCCGGTTTGTCACCCTGCCAACTAATACAATAAATACGGCACGGATAACCACGGCTCTGCGCCTCTTGTAAGAAACGGATGAAATCACGCTGCAAGCCACCGTAGGGGAAATATTTATAAAGGCAGAATGCAATGCGCATAATTTATACCGGTAACATGGGTAATAAAGGCAGCAAGCGCTCCGCCACCACTGCCGGTGTTAGCGCGGCCATTTCTTTCGGGTCTATAGCCGTATCATTAACCGGGGTGAAATCTTTAGCGCATAAATGCATTTGGTGGTCGCCATAGGCGCCGATTAAATCGGGGCTGGTGGTGCCATATAAAGATATAGCCGGTATGCCCAAGGCGGCAGTTAAGTGACCCAGCCCTGTGTCCACGGCTACTACCGCGTTGGCCTTGGCTAACACACAGGCTACGCCGCGTATATTTAATTTGGGTAACACTTCTGCACAGTTAGCCTTTTCGGCGATGCGCTGGGCGCGGGATTGCTCCACCTCGTTGCCCCAGGGCAGGTAGACAGCATAGCCTTTGGAGCAAATAATTTTACACAGCTCTACCCAGTATTGTTCAGGCCAGTGTTTATTGTGGCGGGTAGTGCCATGTAAAAACACCACGTTGGGCTTGCTTTCGCCCGAGCCGATAAATTGTTCTTTTCCCACGCCGTAGCAACCTTTGCTGACTACGCCATTTTCTGTGGGTAATTGGTAACCCAGCGACTCGGCAAATAAGCGACGGGTGCGCTCTACTGCGTGCATATCTTTGGGTACAGAAATTTTGTGATGATAGGCCAAGGTGGCTAAACGTTCACGCACCGAGTGTTTGTCGTAGCCAAAGCGCGGGGCGCGGGTATAACGAGCTAGCCAGGCGCTTTTTACCAAGCCCTGGGCGTCGATGACACAATCGTAGTGACGTTGCCGCAGCATTTGTTTGCACTGCTTCCATTCGGCGCTACCTAAACTTTGCCATAAGCTTTTACGCCAGCGCCGTATGGCGACGGGGATGACTTCGTCTACCGCGGGGTGCCAGCTGGGAATTTCTTCAAAGCCCTCTTCTACCACCCAATCAAAACGAATTGTGGGTATGGCTTTAACCGCATCATTTAATGCCGGCAGGGTGTGGATAACGTCACCCATAGAGGTTGTTTTAATGATGAGTACGCGCATTGCAGCGAAAACCTTTTGTATTGTTAATCAGGGCTTTAATAATTGATCGAGTGAAGCTATCACTCGGCTTGCTGGTAAATCTTGCAAGCATTTTAAATGCCCCAGTGGGCACTCGCGTTTAAAACAGGGGCCGCAGTCTACTGCGATTTGCTCAACCCTAACATTATCACTTAATGGTGGAGTGAATTCTGGTGAGGTAGAGCCATACACGACTACCATAGGTCGCGCCAAGGCGGCAGCGATATGCATCAAGCCTGAATCATTACTGACCACAGCATCGGCCTTGGCCAATAAATCTACTGCTTCGGCTAAACTGGTTTGGCCAGCCACGCTAATGCAGTGTTCGCGTAAATCTGCACTGATTAAACCCTGTATGCTTTCGGCTACGGCCACATCATTGGCCGATCCAAATAAAGCCACGCGCCAACCGCGCTCTAAAAATTGTTGTGCGACTGCCGCATAGTGCTGCTCGGGCCAACGTTTGGCCGGGCCAAACTCAGCACCGGGGCACAGCGCCAAAAAGGGCTTATCCGCCAAGCCAAATTTCGCCACAACGGCAGCCGCGTTGGCAGCATCGACTTGCAAGGCAGGCCTAGGTAAATCTTGCGGTAATTCTGCACCCGGCTTATAGGCTAGGGCGACAAAACGTTGCACCATCAGGGGATAACGTTTTTTACTTAACAGGCGTATATCGTTCAGTAAAAAATAACGCATCTCACCACGCCAGCCGGTGCGCTCGGGTATTTCGGCAAAAAACGGCACCAGTGCAGACTTAAATGAGTTGGGCAATAAGATGGCTTGCTGGTAATGCTCGCTCGCCAATTGCTGCCCCAGGCGCTGACGCAAAGCTAAGTCCAACTTGCCATGGCCTAGCGGCATCACTATACCCGCGTGCACTTCCGGCATGCGCTCTAAGATAGGCAGGCTCCACTCGGGTGCCAACACGTCGATAATGCAGTTGGGGTGTTTTTGCTTAAGAGCAATAAATAGAGCTTGCGCCATCACCATATCGCCTACCCAAGAAGGGCCGACGATAAGGATTTTTTTTGCGCTGCTGTTTGCGGCCATAATAACGCCGGGCTATTTAGCGACTGGCGCTAACCAATCACGGTTTTGCGGGCGACGCCCTTTCACTGCATCAAAGTACATACTTTGTAGCTTTTCAGTGACGGGGCCACGCTTGCCGCTGCCGATAACACGGCCATCCAGCTCACGTATAGGTAGCACTTCTGCGGCAGTACCGGTAAAGAAAGCCTCATCGGCGATATAGACTTCATCGCGGGTAATGCGTTTTTCTTTAATGGTGTAACCCAACTCGGCGGCCAATTCAAAAATGGTGCCGCGAGTAATGCCGTCTAAGCAGCTGGTTAATTCGGGTGTGTAGATAGTGTCTTTATAAATAAGGAAGAAGTTTTCGCCGCTACCTTCAGCAACATAGCCTTCGTTATCTAACAATAGCGCTTCTTCGCAACCGCAATCCAAAGCCTCTTTTAAGGCCAGCATAGAATTGATGTAGTTGCCGTTAGCCTTGGCCTTACACATGGTGATGTTGACATGGTGACGGGTGTAAGAGGAGGTGCGCACTTTAATGCCCAGCTCTTTGGCCTCGGGGGACATATACGAGGGCCATTCCCACGCGGCAACCATTACATGGGTTTGCAGATTATCGGCGCGCAGGCCCATGCCTTCTGAACCGTAAAAACACATGGGCCGCAGGTAGGCTTCTTCTAAACTGTTTTCACGCACTACCGCTTTTTGCGCTTCGTTGAGCACTTCTTTATCAAAGGGCATTTTCATGCCCAGTATATGCGCCGAGCGAAACAACCTATCGGTGTGATCGTGTAGGCGAAAAATAGCGGTGCCATCACTCTCGGTATTGTAGGCGCGCACGCCTTCAAATACACCTAAACCATAATGCAGGGTATGGGTTAATACATGCACTTTAGCTTCACGCCAAGGCACCATTTCGCCATCCAGCCAGATTAGACCATCACGATCGGCCATTGACATAACTTACTCCTAAATCTATTTTAAAAATCAGATAATGCGTAGCGCTTTATTACCCTGGTTACTGCGCTGGATCGAGCTCTACAGCCAACAGCTGCTGCCACTTTTGCTGCACGGCTAGGCGGTGCTCAGCCACACTGTCGCCGGCCACCTCTACCTTGTGCTCTTGCAGGCTCAGTTTATGGGTAAGCGACCGAAAAACCTTATAGGCCTCGGTGAGTGCAGCCACTTCCAGCTCACTAAACAAGCCCTCATTTTGAAGCGATTCAAGAATGCGGATATTGTCTGTGTATGTCGCTAATGCAGGGTATTGATGCGACCAAGCTAAAACGGCGTATTGCACCATAAATTCGATGTCAACGATACCTCCCCAGCCCTGTTTAATGGCAAATATTCCGCTTCCGTTAAGGTCGTCCGCTTTTTCGGCCTGCTTGGGTAATAAATGGCCACGCATTTTCTGGCGCATGGCCGCCACGTCCGCTTTTAGGCTTGCCTCATCTCGGGGCTGGGCCAGTATTTCATGGCGCACCTGCTCGAAGTCCTTGGCCAGTACCGCATTGCCCGCCACCACTCTGGCGCGCACCAGCGCCTGATGCTCCCACACCCAAGCATTGTTTTGTAAGTAATGCTGATAGGCGGCTAGCGACGTGGTAAGCAAGCCCGAATCACCGGAGGGGCGCAGCCGCATATCGGCATCGTATAATGCCCCCAGCTGCGTTTGGGTGGTAAGTATATGTATCATGCGCTGGCCCAGCCGGGTCATAAACAGACTGTTATCTATGGGCCGCCCGCCGTTGGTATGCTCTTGATTGGGCACATCGTGGATAAACACCAAATCTAAATCCGAACCATGGCCCAGCTCTATACCGCCCAGCTTGCCATAACCCACCACGATAAAGCGGCGCTCGCAGGGCACGCCCTCAGATTGCTGCGGGCAACCGTGACGCTCTTCTAGATTGTGCCAGGCCACCGCCAGCACATGCTCTAAAATCACCTCGGCTATCCAGGTGAGGTAATCGCTCACCTTCATTAAAGGTAAACGCTCCGCCACTTCGCAGGCCGCCACTTTTAAGGCGTGAGCCAGACGAAAATAGCGCAGGGTTTCCATATGCGCCTCTAGGTCATTTAACGGTAAGCGCAGCACTTGCTGCTGCAGGTCGTCGCGCAGCTCGTCTTTATCGGGCACATGGTAGAGGCTGCTAGCGTTTAATAACTCGTCTAGCAGTACTGGGTGCCTCGCTAATTGGGTGGATATCCACGGGCTGGCGGCGCACAGGCGCACCAGCTCTTTTAGCGCACCTTGGTTTTCTACCAATAGCACTAAGTAGGCCGTGCGCCTAAGCACCGCTTCGACAAAAGGGAATATGCGCAGCAAGGCTTGGGAAGGGTTTTCTACCTCGGTAACCGCTTGAATTAACAGCGGCATAAATTGATCCAACCGTTCGCGGCCGCTGGCCTGCATACGCGCCAACTGCTGGCTATTGCGCAAGCGAACAATGCGCTCGGCAATTTGCGGCGCCTGCTCGTGGCCACCCTGCTCTAACACTATGGCCATTTCCTCCGGGCTGAGCTCGTCCAGCCACAAGCCCTGCCAACGCAGGTCGGCGCTGCGCTGCTCTAAATGCTCGGGAGCATCACTAATCACCGCCGAAAAATGCTGCATCACATGGTCGCGATGTTGCTGCAAGGTTTTTGCAAAGTCCTGCCAGTTAGCAAAGCCCATGCTATAGGCTATGGCCGCTTGGTGACATGCATCCACCGGCAGCTGCTGGCTTTGTTTATCTTGGTAGCCCTGTATGGCGTGCTCGGTGTTGCGCAAAAAAACATAGGCCTCACGCAACTGCTGCACCACCAGCGCGGGCAGGTATTCGTTGTCCATAAGACACTGCAACACTCGCAACAAAGAACGATCTTGCAACTCTAACTCGCGACCACCGCGTATCAGCTGAAAACTTTGCGCAATAAATTCTATTTCGCGTATGCCGCCCGCCCCCAGCTTAATATCCCCGGCTAATTGCCTACGCAGTAACTCCTGCTCAATCATGCGCTTCATAGAGCGCAGCGCATCGATAGCGGTAAAATCTATATAACGTCTATAAGTAAAAGGACGCAGCAGCGCCATTAACTCTGCACCCTGCGCTGCCGGCCCAGCTACGACGCGCGCTTTAATCATGGCGTAACGTTCCCAGTCGCGGCCCTGATCTTGGTAATATTGCTCCATGGCGGCAAAACTTTGCACCAGCGCGCCGCTGTCACCATAGGGGCGCAAACGCATATCCACCCTAAACACAAAACCATCTTCGGTGGGCGCATCCAAGCTTTGGATTAGCCGCTGGCCTAAGCGGCCGAAAAAGGTGTGGTTATCGATAGATTTTTTTTCGCCCACGGTTTCACCGGAATGGGGAAAGCAAAAGATTAAATCGATATCGGAGGAGAGATTTAACTCATAGGCCCCCAACTTACCCATGCCCAACACTACTAAGTGCTGGGGTACGGATTGGCCGTTGATATCGCTGCAGGGCTGGCCATAGGCTTGCACCAATTCCTTATGGTGGAAATCTAAAGCCTGCTGTATGCAGGCATCGGCTAAGTGGCTGATGTCGGCGGTGGTTTCTACCATGTCGGCCAAACGATTAAAGTCGCGCCAAATAATACGCAGCATTTCGCGGTTGCGAAACTGACGCAGCGCGGCATCAAGCTGCTCTTTTGTTGTTAAGCTTTGTAATTTTTGGCTTAGCCGCTGGGCTAGGCTTTTATCATCGTAGCTCACTAAATGCTCTTGCTGCTCTATCAGCTGTTTAAACGCATGGGGTTTGCGCTGACAGTACTCGGCGACAAATACACTGCAACTCCAGGCTGTCGCCAATTGCTGAGCGAAGTCGTCATTGCCTAGCTGCGCCTGCAACCATTCAACGTAATCGGGGCAACGCTCGTTAAAATGTTTGAGCTGGGTTTGAAAAACTTGCTCTAATTTTTGCGGGCGTTTAATGGCGGGGTTATTCTGTGGCAAGAGTAAAGCCCTGTTTGTTTTTTGCTTGATGGGTTGATGAGTGCGTTTTTTGCGTACGTAACAATAATACGTAACAATAAAAAGAGTCGCTATGCGGCGAGTGATTTTTAATCCCTATAAAAAATCACTCGCTCAGCAAAAACTATTTATCCTGCGGTGGCGGCGCGACACGCATCACTTCGGCAATAGTAGTCATGCCTGCAGCGACTTTTTGCGCGCCCGATAAACGCAAGGTGTGCATACCTTCACGTATAGCTTGGTTGCGTATATTGCGTATGCTGATGTCGCCATCTAACTGGTCTTGTATATCGTCCGATAAGGGCAGTATTTCGTATACCCCCTGGCGGCCTTTGTAACCGGTGTTGCGGCATTCTAAACAGCCTACCGGCTTAAACACTTGTTTAGGTAGGGCCGCTTTCCATGGCGCGGTTAATTGCTGCCAAGCTTTTTCATCTATCTCATCGGGTTCTTTGCAATCGGGGCAAAGGGTACGCACTAGGCGCTGGGCCATCACCCCCAACACTGTGGCTTTTAATAAATAGGAAGGCACACCTAATTCCAATAAGCGGGTAATCGCCGAGGGCGCATCGTTAGTGTGCAGCGTGCTCAATACTAAGTGGCCGGTGAGCGCTGCCTGTATCGCCATTTCGGCGGTTTCTAAATCGCGTATTTCGCCCACCATAATAATGTCGGGGTCTTGCCGCATCAGGGCGCGCACGCCGCTGGCAAAGTCTAGGCCTATATTGTGCTGCACCTGCATTTGGTTGAATTGCCCCTCCACCATTTCTATGGGGTCTTCTATGGTGCAGACATTCACTTCTGAGGTAGCTAGCTTTTTTAAGCTTGAATATAAAGTGGTGGTTTTACCCGAACCAGTAGGCCCCGTAACCAAGACTATGCCGTTGGGCTTTTCTATCATGCCTTTCCAGCGCTTATAGTCTTCATCGGCCAAGCCCAGCTCATCAAAGCCGCGCAGCAACACCTCAGGGTCGAAAATACGCATCACCATTTTTTCGCCAAAGGCGGTGGGTAAAGTGGATAAGCGCAACTCTACCTCTGAGCCATCGGGGGTTTTGGTTTTGATGCGGCCATCCTGCGGCTTGCGCTTTTCGGCTACGTTTAAACGGCCCAGTATTTTTAAGCGGCTGGTGACGGCCACCCCAACTTGCGCGGGGAATTCATAGACATTGTAAAGCACGCCATCGATGCGAAAACGTACATGGGCGATGTCGCGGCGCGGCTCTATGTGTATATCACTGGCGCGTTGGTCGAAGGCGTATTGAAACAGCCAGTCGACGATATTGACGATGTGTTGGTCGTTGGCGTCCGGGTCTTTTAACTCACCCAACTCTACCATTTGCTCTAGGTTGCCCACCCCGACATTACCGCCGGGTTCACCGGTGCTAGCGCCGCGCACGGATCTAGCCAGGCTGTAAAACTCTACGGTGTAGCGTTTGAGGTCTTCGGGGTCGACTAACACCCGCTTAATGGGGCGACGCAGTACATGCTCTAAGTCCGCTTTCCACGCGCGCATATAGGGTTGAGCACTGGCTATCACCACTTCCTCGCGGTTGACGGCCACGGCCAAGATACCGTGACGCTGGGCAAACTGGTAAGACATCACCTCGGTGATGGCCGGCACATTTATTTTTAGCGGGTCTATGTTGTAATGGGGCTGCTGGCAGTTGCCGCCCAACCAATCCAACAGCCGCTCTATAGTCAGCAACTTATAGTTACTGGCCATTAATTGTTGGCTGGCAATATAGTTTAAGGGGTGCTGCGCGGCCTGTTCATGGCTGCGGGTACTAGCCAACAGTTGCTGAGCCGCCTCGGCATTAATGACGCCGTCGGCCTGTAAGTCGGCAACAATGCGGCCTAATTGTAAAGGCTGTTCGGGCTTAAACGCCTCAACCTGCATAGCGTATCCTTAGTCTTTATTATTGATCTGTGGGCATGTGTGGTCTGCAGGCTACTATAGCTGTTTCTTAGGGTCTACGTTAGGGTCTGTGGCCGCCGCAGCGGCACTTTTTGTGACATTTAACGGCCAGCGCAACAACTGTCTACAAATAATAAGCCGCTGTAACATTACTGTCATATGAATGTAATAAATTGCCCATTGCTTTAAGCCTTACTCCCCTCAAGCGGGCATGGGCCTAATCTCGGTAGCCATATTTAGGACTAAGCCCTATACTTGGCCAAATTTTTCCAGGAGTCACTCACATGGCAAGAGGTTATCCCTTCGGTAATTTGTTTGGCAAATCACCGTTTCAACCCATACAAGACCATATGGCCAAGGCTCATGAATGTGCTGAAGCCCTTATTCCCTTCCTAGAAGCAGCCATGGCCGATGACTGGGAGCTGGCCACCAAACACCGCAGCATCATCACTAAACTAGAGGATGAAGCGGATGAGTTGAAAAGCGAGATGCGTGCCAGCCTACCCAAAAGCTTGTTTTTACCGGTACCGCGCTCTGATTTGTTAGAAGTCATATCCGCTCAGGATAAAATTGCCAACGCCTCCAAAACTATTTCCGGCTTAATGATGGGCCGTAAAATGCACATACCCGAAGCGATAGCCGCCAGTTTTATGGAGTTTGCACTGGAGTCTATCGCCACGTCTGCCCAAGCCCTCAAGGCCATCAATGAGCTGGATGAGCTGGTAGAAACCGGCTTTAGAGGCCGTGAGGTCAATGCGGTAGAAGCACTGATAGACGAGCTGGATCACCTAGAGCACCGCAATGACGAGCAGGAAATTGCCATACGCGCCAGCTTATTCGCCATCGAGAAGGACCTTCCCCCCATAGACGCGATGTTTCTATACAAAGTTATCGACTCCATCGGTGACCTCGCTAACCGCGCCCAAAAAGTGGGTAGCCGTTTACAAATCCTCATCGCCCGTTAACATATTCAATAGGTACTAACGATGGAAATTATTTCTCAACACGGCCATATTTTACTGGTCCTGGCCTGCCTGTTTGGCTTTTTTATGGCCTGGGGCGTAGGGGCTAACGATGTCGCCAACGCCATGGGCACCTCAGTAGGCTCACGCGCACTGACCGTTAAACAAGCGATTTTTATCGCTATGATTTTTGAGTTTGCCGGCGCCTATTTAGCCGGCGGTGAAGTGACCTCGACCATACGCAAGGGCATCATCGATCCCGCCATGATGGCAGGCACCCCCGAATTATTAGTCTACGGCATGATGGCCGCGCTATTGGCCGCCGGCACCTGGCTGTTAGTAGCCAGCATGATGGGCTGGCCCGTCTCTACCACCCACTCTATAGTCGGCGCACTGGTAGGTTTTGCTGCGGTAGGCATAGGTATTGATGCCGTAAACTGGGGCAAGGTGGGCTCTATAGTGGCAAGTTGGGTGGTCTCCCCCATCTTGGCAGGCACCATATCCTATGGTTTATTTATGAGTGTACAGAAACTCATACTCAATACCGCCACCCCTTTTGCCAACGCTAAAAAATACGTACCCATGTATATGTTTTTAGTGGGCTTTATGATTGCCATGGTCACCCTGTTAAAGGGCCTAAAGCATGTAGGCATAGAAATAGAATTAGGCTTGGGCTCTAAATTTGCCAACGCCATGCCCATTGCCGCCGTTATTGGCTTGATGGTTGCTGGCATAGGCATGATCTTTTTAAACCGCATCAAAGACGAGTCAATCCCCTCTCACCGCAACCGCTTTGGCAATGTAGAAAAGCTGTTTGCGGTATTAATGGTATTCACCGCCTGTGCCATGGCCTTTGCCCACGGCTCTAACGATGTCGCCAATGCGGTAGGTCCGCTGGCGGCAGTGGTGAGTGTTCTTAGCAGCGGTGGCGACATCGCAGCCAAGTCAGCTTTGCCGGGATGGATATTACTATTAGGCGGTGGCGGTATCGTGTTAGGCCTGGCCACCTATGGATTTAAAGTAATGGGCACTATAGGCAAGAAAATCACCGAGCTGACCCCTAGCCGCGGCTTTGCTGCCGAGCTGGGCGCCGCCACCACCGTGGTATTTGCCTCGGCCACCGGCCTGCCTATTTCTACCACCCACACCTTAGTGGGCGCGGTATTG
Source organism: Dasania marina DSM 21967 (assembly GCF_000373485.1). Taxonomy (NCBI): domain Bacteria; kingdom Pseudomonadati; phylum Pseudomonadota; class Gammaproteobacteria; order Cellvibrionales; family Spongiibacteraceae; genus Dasania; species Dasania marina. Next base: position 898,940 of record NZ_KB891575.1, on the reverse strand, counting down.
GGTGTGGGCATGGCCCGCGGCATAGGCGCACTTAACCTGCGCGTTATCAGCACCATCTTTATGAGCTGGATTATCACTCTGCCGGCCGGTGCAGGCTTGGCGATTATCTTCTTCTTTTTGTTTAAAGGCATATTTGGCTAAAACCCAATCCAATATTAACCAAAGCATCATCAAGGCGACCCTAGGGTCGCCTTTTTTCTTGTTGCGGATTTACTCGCCGCCAGTGGCGCAAACCTTATACGCTACACTGTAAGCACTACTTATTAAGCACCTTGGATTATTTGGACGTTATTATGCCCAACGCTGTACCACCATTAATGACCATTATGCACGAGTTGGTGAGTGAAATATCGGTAAGCTCCAGCAGCGCCAAATGGGATCACAGCAATCGCAAAGTGATAGACAAACTCGCCGACTGGTTAAGTACGCTAGGCTTTCGTTGTGAGATTCTACCCCTGCCCAACAACCCACAAAAAGCCAATCTTATTGCTACCTTGGGTAGCGGCCCCGGCGGTTTGGTGCTGTCTGGCCATACCGATACCGTACCCTTTGATGAGGCCCTGTGGCATAGCAACCCGCTGGCCATTACCGAAAAGGATAATAAGTTATACGGCTTGGGCTCCACCGACATGAAAGGCTTCTTCCCTATCGCCATAGAAGCGGCGAAGGCGTTTTTGGATACGCCCTTAAAAGAACCGCTAATCATTTTAGCCACCGCCGATGAAGAATCCACCATGGACGGCGCCCGCGCACTGGTACAACACGGCGGCCCCAAGGCGCGCTATGCGGTGATAGGGGAGCCCACTGACTTACGACCCATACGCATGCACAAGGGCATTATGCTCAACGCCATTACCATACAAGGCAAAGCCGGCCACTCCTCCAACCCGGCGCTGGGCAATAATGCACTGGAAGCGATGAATATCGTGATGACTGACCTATTATTGTTTCGCGCCCAGTTACAGCAGCAATATCAAAACCCACTCTTTGAAGTGGCCTTACCCACCTTAAACTTGGGTTGCATACACGGCGGCGACAACCCCAACCGCATCTGCGGCCACAGCGAACTGCACTTCGATATACGCACCCTGCCCGCCATGAACAACGATGAGGTACAGCAATTATTACGCGAGCGCCTCAGCCCTATAGCGCAACGCTTAAACATCGATATCAGCTTGCGAGAGTTGGCCACCGCAGTGCCGCCCTTTGAAGAACCGGCCGACTCCGAACTGATTAAAACCGTAGAGCAATTAACCGGCCACGGCGCACAATCAGTAGCCTTTGCCACCGAAGGGCCGCTGCTGCAACAACTGGGTATGCAAACGGTGGTGATGGGGCCGGGCAGCATAGACCAGGCCCACCAACCCAATGAGTTTATGCCCTTGGCACAAGTGCAACCGGCCATCGCTATACTGCAACAGCTAATACGCCGCTACTGCTTGTAACCGCTACGCTTTATACGCACAATAAAAGCCTACAAACCTCATTAGGAACACGCCGTGTCTGACAGCAAGACGCCACTCAACAGCAAAAACTACGTAAAATGGTTTCGTAACTCCGCGCCTTATATTAATGCCCACCGCGGCAAAACCTTTGTGCTGATGTTTGGCGGCGAAGCGGTAGCCCACGACAATTTTGCCACTATTATTCACGACATCGCGCTGCTAAACAGCTTGGGCGTTAGGCTGGTGTTAGTGCACGGTGCCCGTCCACAAATTGAAGAGCGCGTAGCCCTGCGCGGCATTGACAGTCAGTTTGAACACGACTTACGCATTACCTGCCCACAAACCCTGGAGTCAGTCAAAGACGCCACCGGCTCACTGCGCTCACAAATTGAAGCGCTGCTCACCATGGGGCTGGCCAACTCGCCCATGCACGGCTCACAAATTCGCGTGTGCTCGGGCAATATGGTGATCGCCAAGCCTATAGGGGTAAGAGGCGGCATAGATTATCAACACACCGGTGTAGTGCGTCGCATAGACAGCCAAGCTATACAAAGCCACTTGCAGGATAACGCCATCGTTTTACTATCGCCCATAGGTTATTCACCCACCGGCGAAGTATTTAACTTATCACTGGAAAACGTGGCCACGCAGACCGCTATTGCCCTACAAGCCGATAAGCTGATTGCCTTTTCCGACAAGCCCGGCCTGCTCAATCCCGATGGCAGCCTTATTAATAACACTGACATTAGCACCGTTAAGCAATTGCTAGATGACAGCAGCGACCTGCAAGAGCAGGTGCTCATGCGCGCACTCATCAATAGCGCCGAAAAAGGTGTGGAGCGCTGCCACTGCATTAGCTATCAAGAGGACGGCGCCTTATTAGCCGAGCTATTTACCCGCGATGGTTCCGGTACTCTCATCGCCCAAGATACCTACGACCAAATGCGCACCGCCTGCATAGACGACGTGGGCGGCATCTTGGAATTGATAGAGCCGCTAGAAGCCAACGGCACCTTGGTAAAACGTTCACGTGAGTTATTAGAAAACGAAATTGATCATTTTACCGTGCTAGAAAAAGACGGCATGATCATCGCCTGCGCGGCACTCTACCCCTACCCGCAAGAAAAACTGGGCGAGGTCGCCTGTGTTGCCACTCACCCCGATTACCGTGGCGGCGAGCGCGGCCTGCGCGTATTACACGCGCTACAGAAACAAGCCGCAGCACTAGGCCTGCTGCAATTATTTGTATTAACCACGGTAACGGCGCACTGGTTTCAAGAGCAGGGCTTTATAGAGGGCAACCTAAGTCTGCTGCCCGCCAAAAGGCAATCGCTGTACAACTACCAACGCAATTCGAAAATCTTTGCCAAAGCCATTACTGGCTAGGCGATCACCACCCCAACTGGAGCCACCCTTGACCAAAAGAACCAAGATTGTTGCCACCCTAGGCCCCGCCACAGACAAAGATAATGTGTTAGAACAGATTATTCTGGCGGGCGTGAATGTTGTGCGCCTAAACTTTTCTCACGGCAGTGCTCAGGATCACATAGACAGAGCCAAGCAAGTACGCGCACTAGCTAAAAAACACCAGCGCAGTATTGCCATACTGGGTGACCTGCAAGGCCCCAAAATTCGTATTTCCTGTTTTGCCGACGGCCCCATAGAGCTGGCGGTAGACGATCATTTTGCCCTAGATGCCAAGCTGGAGCGCAACGCCGGCAACCAGCGCGAAGTGGGTATAGATTATCAAAGCCTGCCCGAGGATTCGTCAGCCGACGACCTGCTGCTGTTAGATGACGGCCGCATTGTGTTAAAGGTGTTATCAGTAGCCAATGGCCGCATAGAAACTCAGGTGTTAGTGGCTGGTACGCTGTCTAACAACAAAGGCATTAACCGCCAAGGCGGTGGTTTATCCGCCGACGCGCTCACCGAAAAAGATTTTGCCGATATTAAATTAGCCGCACAGATAGAGGTGGATTACCTAGCAGTGTCCTATGTGCGCACCGCCGACGACATAGAGCAGGCTCGTAAATTACTGCACGAAGCGGGCGGTGACGCCGGCTTGGTCGCCAAAATTGAACGCTCAGAAGCGGTAGCCCACGACGTGCTAGATAGCATTATCCGCGCCTCCGACGCAGTAATGGTCGCCCGTGGTGACTTGGGTGTAGAAATAGGCGATGCGGAATTAATCGCCGTACAAAAACATATCATCAGCCGCGGCCAAGAGCTCAACACTCCCGTGATTACCGCCACTCAGATGATGGAGTCTATGATAGACAGCGCCCTACCCACCCGCGCCGAAGTATTTGATGTCGCCAATGCCGTGCTAGATGGTACCGATGCGGTAATGCTCAGTGCCGAAACCGCCGCAGGCTCCTTCCCTATAGAAGCAGTAGAGGCCATGAGCCGCATCATCTTAGGGGCCGAACGCCAGCCGCAAACCCACACCTCCAGCCATCGCCTGCATGAACACTTTGGCGCCGTGGATGAGGCTATAGCGCTAGCCGCCATGTATACCGCCAATCATTTAACCGGCGTTAAAGCTATTATCAGCCTTACCGACACCGGTAAAACACCGCTGATTATGTCGCGTATTAGCTCCAGCCTGCCGGTATTTGCCTTTACCAATAAGGCCCGCACCGAATACCGCGTAGCGCTGTACCGCGGCGTGGTGCCGGTCACCTTCGACACCTCGGCGATAGCGCCGGCGGAAATGAACCAAAGCGTGGTGAATGAGCTGCTACGCCGTGAGGTGGTGAGCGCCGGCGATTTAGTAATTATCACCAAAGGCGATTTTATCAACGCCCTAGGCGGCACCAACTCCATGAAGATAGTGAAAGTTGGCGCGACCATACAGTAAGCCCTGTTTTTAACACTTTAGAGGTAACGCTCTGTGGACCACAGCAAACCCATCATAGGCATAATCAGCTGCTTGATGGGTGAGGCCGTGCGCTATGACGGCAGTGATAAAAAGCAGCCCCAGCTGCTGGCCGACATCAGCGGCCATTTTCAGCTACAAGCCTATTGCCCCGAAATGGCCATAGGCTTGGGCGTACCCCGCGAGCCTATACATTTGGTAGAGCGCGATGGCCACATCCGCTGCGTGGGCACAGCCACCGCTAGCCTAGATGTTACCGAGGCTTTGCAACAACTGGCGCAACAACACGCCCAACAGCACCAACAGCTATCCGGCTATATCTTTAAACGTGGCTCCCCCAGTTGTGGCAGCCGCAATGTTAAGCTACTCAAAAATCGACAACTACAGCGCAACGCGGTGGGCCTCTACGCACAGCAACTCATGGCCAACTTCCCCGAATTACCCGTAGCCGATGAAGATCAGTTGCAACTGCCCCAGCAGCACGCACAGTTTATTCAAGCGGTCTATGCCTATCACCGTAACAGAGCCTCACCCTAACTATCGAAGAGGGATATTTTTCGTTATAGTAAGCGCTCTGCGGCCGACCCGGTCCAGCTCATTTATCCATCAACAACAATGAGAGTTATGCATTGAAAACCCTGCACTTTGTTATCCACCTTATTACCGTTTCTCTGCTGTGTGGTTATGCCCATAGCCAGGTTGAAACTGAAGCCGAATCCCAAACCAAAGCCCAAGCCGAGTTTAATTGCCCAGCCGACAGCAAAAAAATAGGCCTAGCGCCCCCTAACGGCAGCCAAATAAAGTGCGTTAACGAACAAGGCGAGCGGCACGGCCCGTTTTGGATGTGGTATAGCAATGGCCAAATGATGCAGGCGCTACACTTTAAAAACGGCCTGGAGCACGGCAAACAAAAAGCCTGGTTCCCCAATGGCAATATTATGATGAAAGGCGTTAGCATTGAAGGCGGCCGCAACAAAGGCTTCAAGTACTTTAACTACTACGGTGAGCCCGTGGCCATAGAGTTTAAAGCCGAGCAGTAAGTACTATTGTTGCTACACGGCCCGTGTACTTTGCCAATACTCTGCTACCTTTATAACAGCTATTTTTATTACTTCAGGTCTAGCCTCGCTAGCCTTGGGCCACCATAAAAACCACAACTGCACTAATGAGCAAACAACTCTAATAACTGGCGACCTTAAAAGATGACCCACACCGGCCATACACACCCGCTCATAGCATGTCATTAACGGTACAGGGAAGGACCCGCAATGCTGCAATTTAGTGAATCTGGCTTTTTATATTATTACCTGCTAGGCATATTGCTGGTAGCCACATTGATCATTAGCGTTATTGTGGCCCACAAACTACAGCTTATCACCAAAATCAAGCAACTGTTCTCAGGTAAATCTTCAGGGCTATATACTGCCCCCTTTTTAGAACGTGAGTTAGAGCGCACCAGCAAACTCATAGAAAAAGCTGGCAAGTCTAATAAAGAGTATCAAATACAAGGCCTCTCTCTACGCAAGCAGCTATTAACCATAGAGCAAGATTTCCTCATAGAAAAAGGCTTACAGCCATCCGACTTAAAAGCTATTAACTATAAACTGGTTAGCTATTTAAAATGTGGCAGCTCAGCCAGCCCTACCACCGACCCCAAGCTCTCCAAAAACTCGGACTATCAATTAAAAAAACTCCGCGAGCAGTTAGAATTACAAAAAAGCATCACCAAAGAACTTAGAGAAAAATATCTAGGCAAAGAAAGTTCTTTCGATGAAATAGACGCCCTCAATAAAAACAACAACATCATCGAAGTGCAAGCCACCCTAAAAGAAGCCCGCGTAGCATTCGACAAACTAGCTATCAGCGATGACCCCGAAGCCAATAAACGCAACGCCAGCAGCTATGACCGCGACACTATCAGCCACCTTATTTCCGACATCAAACAAAAGTACAGCCACTCCTTAAAGGAAATAGGCAAGTTAGCAGAGAATAACAACGAAAAACGTAAATTGATCTTGCGCTTAGAATCTGAATTAACAAAAAATCAAGGTGCCGGTGAAGGTCTATCCGACGACCTAGTAGAAAAATTAAAAACGCAGTTGCGCGATTCGGAAATGTGCACAGCCACGCTGGAGTATGAAACTGATCACTTACGCCAAAAATTGATGGAGCTAGAAGAAGACGATCTAGCAAAAGCGCAACTGCAGCAAGACATGAGCGATAGCGCAGCACCCCCATTACATAATGAAAATATTGATTTCGACAACATGGCGGGGGGCGAGTTTTCTAGCGCGCTGGCGCAAGGCCTACAAGATATTACCGACGCCGCAACAGAAAAAACCGTATTAGAGTGCCTATTAGCCACTAGCAAACGTCTTAAGCTAGACGCCACCTTATATTGCAAAAGCGAAGACGAACATATTTGGCTATGTGCTGACGACAATATTATTAAAGACACTAAAGAGCTAATACGCTCAGCCTCCGACAATAAAGACAGAGCATGGACTGATAATCATAGCGGCACTATTTTTAAGAACGGGGCGTTAAGTTGCTATCTCAAGGATATGTTTCACAGCTCTTCACCTGAATATTTATCACAACTGGCCAGCCTGTTAATCGCCGCCGCCGGTAATATCAAAAACTTTAGACTACGGGCACAATCAGAAGAAAGAAAAGAATTTCTCAGCTCACTAACCAGCAGGGCAAAATCGTCCATAGACTCACTGGATGAACAAAATCGCTATTTGGCAGAAGAAGGCAAAGTTATTGTTGACGACTTTATAGAAAACTTAAATGACTTTGTAGGCAATCTTAAAATGACCGAAATTCAAAGTGATATGTATACCGACATAGAGCATGAATTTAAAACCCGCATGGAGCTGATGTTTGTTGCGGGCAGCACCATGGATGAAGAGTTTATTAACCTGATTAATTTATTAGACTCTGAAATTACTAATGACGAATCAGCGAAAAAAGCGTCAAACTAAACTCACGCCTGTTTTAGGCTCAGGGCTGTTTTAAGCTCAGGGCTGTTTTTCAAATAACAAATCCCACACACCATGGCCTAAACGTTGGCCGCGCTGCTCAAACTTGGTTAGCGGCCGGTAGTCGGGGCGCTCTGAATAACAAAAAGGCTGCGCCTGATTGGCAAAACCTTCAGCAGCACTCATCACCTCCATCATTTGCTCGGCGTAGTGCTCCCAATCCGTAGCCATGTGCATCACCCCACCGACTTTTAGCTTGCGGCGTAATTGCTGCACAAACGACGGTTTAATTAAGCGGCGTTTATTGTGCCTCTTTTTATGCCAAGGGTCGGGGAAATAAATTTGTACGCGGTCTAGGCTGGCATCGGGTACGCACTGGGCTAACACTTCTACGGCATCGTGACAAAACAGCCGTATATTTTCTACCCCCTGCTCTTCCATCAAATGCAGTATGCGGCCCACCCCCGGTGAGTGCACTTCCACACCTATATAATTGTTTTGCGGCGCAGCGGCTGCCATCGCCGCCAGCGAGGCACCCATACCAAAACCAATTTCCAACACTACCGGACCGTTATTGCCAAACACCACCGGCCAATCCAACATGCCATCAGCTACGGTTAAGCCCTTGCTGGGCCAATATTTATCGTAGGCTGCTTGCTGGCTTTCGGTCATGCGGCCAGTGCGTAACACATAGCTTTTAATCGGCTTGTGCATAGGGTTATTGGGGTCAGCGGGTCGGTGTTTTTTGTCTATCAAAATAAGCTCGGTAACTCTTTCTTAATTACTGGGAATGATAAAGGCCTAGGGCCATGCTTAACCAGGCCGCGATAAACGCTAATCCGCCCAGAGGGGTAATTGCACCCAGCCAGCGCAGGCCGGTGAGCGCGAGTATATATAAGCTACCCGTAAAAAGGCAGATGCCCGCTATAAATAACCAGCCGCTGCACTGCAAATAGCGCGAAGTTGGCCACTGCAATAACAGTAGGCCCACTACCGATAGCGCCAATAAATGGTAGAAGTGATACTGCACAGCGGTTTGGTATACCACCATCAGGTCAGGTGTCAGCTTGGCCTTTAACGCATGGGCACCAAAGGCGCCTATGGCCACGGCTAGCAGGCCGTTTAACGCGGCGACAATCAAAAATATCTTAGCCATACCTAACTACTCTTGTGCTTATAAAACTTGGCGGAACGATCCCAGATATAGCAATCATAAAAAAACCGCCGGCGTAGGGCGGTTTTTGGGTCGTGGCTATCATCAGCGGGCTATAGCTCTATAGAACCTTTCAGCTTTTTCATAGCATTGGACTCTAGTTGACGTATACGCTCTGCCGAAATCCCGTATTTATCAGCCAGCTCATGCAGCGTAGCCTTGTTTTCGTTTAACCAACGCGCCTGTAAGATATCACGACTGCGCTCGTCTAGAATATTTAACGCGGCCAGTAATTGGCGCTGGCCATTTTCTGCCCAGTTGGCATCTTCTAGCTGTGCGGCCGGATTAGCCGAGCGGTCTTCCAGATAATGGGCAGGGGCGACAAAGCCATCTTCGTCATCATCATTGCCCATATCAAAGGCCATGTCGGTAGCCGTGAGGCGACCTTCCATACGCTGCACTTCTTTAATATCGACGCCTAGATCATCGGCCACAGCTTGCGCTTCGTCAGCCGTAAACCACGCCAAGCGCTTTTTAGAACTGCGCAGATTAAAGAATAATTTACGCTGCGCCTTGGTAGTGGCCACTTTGACTATGCGCCAGTTGCGCAGTACGTATTCGTGCATTTCGGCTTTAATCCAATGCACCGCAAAGGACACCAGACGAACACCTTTTTCGGGGCTAAAACGCTTAACAGCCTTCATCAGGCCTACGTTACCTTCTTGAATGAGATCGGCTAAGGGCAAGCCATAGCCCTGGTAGGATTTAGCAACATGCACCACGAAGCGCAGGTGGGACATAACCAGCTCACGGGCTGCCTCTAGGCTCTCGTGGTAAAATAGCTCTTCACCCAGCTCTTTTTCGCGCTCGGCAGACAATACTGGAAAGCTATTAACAGTCTGCATGTACGCATTGAGATTACTCCCCGGTACTAAATGTACAGTCTGTAAGGCTGTTGTCATTGTTTACCTCCAAAAAATCAGTGCCCAATACTATCACCCCTAGCTTAGAGCGCCAAGGGCAAAAAAGTTCCTCACTACAAACCAGTGGAACAGAGTACCACCCCCTGCACCAGCGGCGTTGATGCTAATCAACGCAAGCGCAAAATAGTGCTTTCTTGCCTTAATATCAAGGGGTTCACGGCTTTTTAAAAGGCAAAAATAAAAAACCCCCGATCGCGTACGACCGAGGGCTAAAGGTGAAGAGACCATAGATGAATCATTATGAGCAGCGCAGCAGCTAGTGCATGTCCATGATTACACTCAGGATTGTGCCGCGGCTCAAATCTATGGCAGCGATATTACTCTTATAGGTTTTTCTGGCAATAACCCCTAAGGGGTAGCCAAATAACAAGCTGATTACCTACTAATAGCGATATGCCCAGTGCTTTACCCTGCAAAATCAACCAGGCACCTGTAAATACATCACCAACGAATCCCGCGTATAGTCCTCATCTAAGCACGACAGCGAGTCTATAAACAGGTGAAACAACTCACTCTGAGAACTGATATCCAGCTTGGCATAGGCATTTTTGCGATGCAGCTTAACGGTATTAATAGAGATATCTAAGTGCTCGGCGATAGACTTGGCCGAGTAGCCTTTGAGTATCAGGTGGATAACATGGGTTTCCCGGCTGGTAAGCACCGAAGTGCCAAACAACTCCAACACTTCGGCCATCATTTTGTGTAACGGCCGCTTTTCTTCGGCTATGCGACTGATGTGCTGGCGCAAATACTCCTTTACCGCCGCCGCCACTACAGGCTCTATCTGCTGCAACAGGGCTTTTTCCTGGGCATTAAACTCCGGCGAGCTTTCAAATCGGGCCAGCGAAATATTAATAAAGCTTTCGCCTTCTCCCTCTATTAAATAACCCGCCTCATCCAACATGATCGACTGCGCGTGGTAGATACTGTACAGCTCGCTGTCGTAAAAACCGTCCGGGGCGATATCAACAAAACTATAGTAACCCCACTGCTGACGTCTGGCGGCTTGGAAGCAAGGATCCAACACATAGGCGCCATTGATATAAGACTTTTCCAGCAGACTAATTTCCGTTTGCGAAGAGCGACCATGCAATATCACCGGGATTTGCCCGCGCATAAATAACAACACCATACAATCATCTATGGCGACAACACCGGCAATTAAATCGGCCAAGCAGGGCCAGAAAGCATCACTGCCCAACTCGGAGATCACCGCAGCCACCCGCTCTACCCAAGGGCCATTATTGTTACAGTCTTTTACATCACTCATCGCTTAACCGTTCGCCTAACCTAGATAGATAAATAGATAGCTTTCATTAAACACTATTATAGGGAAGCTGTAATATAAGACGTCCCGCCTTTTGACTGGCACATCTGCGCAAAAACACCTATATACAGTAACCGACATACAGCAACTTGCGGTTAACTTTTAATAAAACCCGTTAATAGCTGCGAAACACTGGTAAACGCATCACCCCTAAAGGGTATATAAAACCCTTTTAAACTCCTTCAAACTCATTTCAACTTAAATACACAACCTTTTTGTTTTACGGAGCAGACCATGTCTTCTAACAACACAGCGGCCCACAAAGGCCAATTGAGTGCTGATGAAACGCAAGCCATTATTGATATGGATAGGGACCACCACTTACACCCCTATCAAATCTTCGATGTATTTCCCGAAGAAGGCGCACTGCCTATTGCCAAAGGTAAAGGCTGTTTAATTTGGGATGCCGAAGGTAATCAATATTTAGATGCCGTGGGTGGCTTATGGTGTAACAACATCGGTTTAGGCCGCGATGAAATGGCCGACGTTATCGCCGATCAAGTACGCGAGCTATCCTATGCCAGCCCCTTCGTTGACATGACTAACGTACCCGCGGCAAAACTAGCTAAAAAATTAGCTGACTTGGCCCCCGGCCACTTAAATCATGTGTTCTTTACCTGCGGCGGCTCTACCGCAGTAGACTCGGCCTACCGCACCGTACAAATGTACAACAACTGTCGCGGCAAAAAAGATAAGAAGCACTTTATCTCTCGCAAAGATGCTTACCATGGCACCACCTATGCGGCCATGTCTTTAGGCGGCAAAGCCGGTGACCACCCCGACTTTTTCGATTTTAAATCTGATGACATACATCACCTAAGCTCACCCAACCACTACCGCTACAGTAAAGGTTTATCTGAGCAAGAATTTGCCGATCAGCTGGTAGCCGAGTTTGAAGCTAAAATTGAAGAGATAGGCGGTGCTGATAAAGTAGCAGCGTTTATTGCCGAACCTATTATGGGAGCCGGCGGCGTGGTATTACCGCCCGCCAACTACCTAAAGCGTATTTGGGAAATCTGCCAAGCCAACGACATCCTGTATATCTCTGATGAAGTGGTTACCGGTTTTGGTCGCCTAGGCCAATGGTTTGCCTCTGAGTCTATATTTGGCATCGTGCCCGACATTATTGTCTGCGCTAAAGGTTTATCCTCAGGCTACCTACCCATAGGTGCGATGATCTTCTCTGACGCTATCTTTGCCGGCATCTCACAACCCGACCAAGGTTACTATTACGCCCACGGTTACACTTACAGCGGCCACCCGGTTAGCTGTGCCGCCGCGCTGAAAAACATAGAGATTCTTGAAGACGAGAAGATCTTAGAACATGTGCGCGAAGTAGGCCCCTACTTTATGGAACAGCTCAATACCCTGCGCGACCTCGATATGGTAGGCGACGTGCGCGGCTCACACCTAATGGTGTGTGTGGAGCTAGTTAAAAACAAGGCAACCAAAGAGAACTTCCCTGAAGAACTTGATATAGGCAAGCAAGTGTCTAACGAGGCTGATGCCATGGGCTTAATCGTACGCCCCATCATTAACCTAAACGTTATGTCACCGCCATTAGTGCTCACCAAAGAGGAGGCCGACTTTATCGTCAGCACCTTGCGCAAGGCGATTATCGACGCCGGTGCGAAAATGAAAGAGCAGGGCCACTGGTAACCCCTACTTTTTACAGTACAAATGAGCAAAACACCCCTTATATGAGGGGTGTTTTGCTCTAGCCCTTCCGTATATTCTCCCCTACACTGGCTCGCATTCTTTTAACAAGATGTAACCCCCATTTATATTAATAAAGAGAGGCCCCCCATGGATGCAATAACCCTTGCGAATATAGACAAGTACAACGTCACCGAAGAAACCCGCAGCTTCCTCGGCAAACACCACAAAATGTACATCAACGGTGAATTTGTTGAATCGGCTAGCGGCCAAGTGTCTAGCATTGAAGACCCCGCTACCGGTAGCGAATTAATTACCGTTACCATGGCTAATGAAGCCGATGTCGACACGGCTGTTGCCGCCGCGCGTCAAGCCTTTGAAGACAGCGAATGGTCACGCCTCAGCCCCATGGACAGACAGGCGCTACTATTAAAGCTAGCCGACCTTATGGAAGCTAACGCGCAAACCTTAGCCGAACTAGAAAGCCTAGATGCCGGTAAAGCCATTAGCGGCTGCATGCCTGTAGACATCATGGGCTCTATAGATTTTTTGCGTTACATGGCAGGTTGGGCGACTAAAATCGACGGCGCCACCCGCGACGTTTCCACTCCCAATGCCTTCGGCTTCACCCTAAAACAGCCTGTCGGTGTGGTTGGTGCTATCGTGCCATGGAACTGGCCTTTAAACATGTCTATGTGGAAACTAGCCGCGCCCTTAACGGTTGGTTGTACCGTAGTATTAAAGCCTGCCGAAATCACCCCGCTCAGCATGCTGTATTTTGCCCGACTATGTGACGAAGCCGGTATCCCTAAAGGTGTTGTAAACATCGTAACCGGTAAAGGCAGCACCGTTGGCAACCACCTTGCCTCTCACCCCGGCATCAACAAAGTCTCATTCACCGGCTCTACCCCTGTAGGCAAACTCGTCGGCAAAGCCGCGGTTGAAAACATCACCCACGTCACCCTAGAGCTAGGCGGAAAATCGCCTATGGTTGCGTTTAATGATGCGAAAATCGCCGATGTGGTAGATAGCTGCATTAATAGCGTATTCTTTAATTCGGGCCAAGTGTGCAGCGCAGGCTCACGCTTATATGTACAGCGCGACATTTATGAAGAAACTGTGCAGGCCATAGCCAAAGCCTTAGAAGACGTAGTGATAGGTGATCCACTGGACCCAGAAACCACTCAGGGCCCACAAATCTCCAAAACCCAATTTAATTCGGTGATGAACTACATCAACATAGGCAAAGAAGAAGGCGCACGCCTGGTAACTGGCGGTGCAGCCATCGATCGTCCTGGCTACTATATACAGCCTACGCTTTTTGCTGACACCACTAACGACATGCGCATAGTACGCGAAGAAATCTTTGGCCCCGTCTTGGTTGTTCAGCCCTTCGACACCGAAGAAGAAGCCATGCACTTAGCCAACGACAGCCAGTTTGGCTTGGCTGCCTCGGTGTTCACTCAGGACATTAGCCGCGCCCTGCGCTGTGTTAAGAAGCTGCATGCCGGTGGCGTTAGCGTTAACACCCACGACGGCGGTGACTACAGCTTACCGTTTGGTGGCTTCAAGCAATCGGGTATTGGTAAGGACATGGGGCCAGAGCAATTGGCTTACTTCCTAGAGACCAAAACGGTCTTTATCCAAATGTAATTGCCAATCGCGTGACTCAAAAGGGGCTGATTTTTCAGCCCCTTTTTTATTTTCGTTATTATTCAAAAATATCGACATTTACTCTGTAATATTGATCCACAACAAGGCTATACTCCCTGCCATGCATTAAAAAGTAATAACAATACAGCTAACTGGAGCCCCCTTATGAATGCATCTACGCAATCGTCCACACAACCATCCATTCAGCCCTCTATGCAGGAAATGCTTGCCAAAGCACGCACCGCGCTACAAGGCATAGAGCACTACTCACAAGAGCAAATCGACGCCCTAGTGCGCGCCGTGGGTAAAGTGGTGTTTGATAATGCCGAAGAGCTAGCCATAGATACCTTTGAAGAAACCGAAATGGGTAACATCAAAGATAAGACCCTCAAAAACCAGGGCAAGTCGCGCAATGTCTGGAATTATCTCAAGGGCAAAAAGTCGGTAGGTATTATTGAACCTAAAAATGCTGAGGGCATGGTGACCATCGCCAAACCAGTAGGCGTAGTAGGTGCAGTTATCCCCACCACCAGCCCGGTTATGACCATTATGTGCAACGCTATGTTTGCCCTAAAAGGAGGCAACAGCTTAATTGTAGCGCCGCACCCGCGCGCGAAAAAAACTACGCTCAAAGCCACCAATATGATTAATGCCGAGTTAAAAAAACTGGGCGCGCCCGACAATTTAATCCAATGCATAGCCGAACCGTCGCTGCCGTTGACTAATGAACTGATGTCCAGCGTTGACGTGCTAGTCGCCACCGGCGGCCCAGCGATGGTGACCGCAGCTTATAGCAGCGGCAAGCCCTCTTTTGGTGTAGGTGCAGGTAATGTGCAAACTATTTTTGATAGCGGCATAGACCACAACAGCGCAGCCAGCAAAGTGATTACCGGCCGCGCCTTTGATAACGGCATTATCTGCTCTGGCGACCAAACGGTTATTGCCCCACGCAGCGAATTTGCCAGCGTTATCGCCGCCTTTAAAGCCAATGGCGCCTTTTATAGTGACGATCAAAACATCGCCGATAAATTTCGCAAGGTGATTTTTGAGAACGGCTACAACACTAAAGAAGTGGTAGGCCAAACCGTGCAAACTATTGCCAAGCTCGCAGGCGTGGACGTCCCGGAAGACACCCGCGTGATTATGTTGAAATCCAACGGCGACGCCGACGATGTATTACGCAGTGAAAAAATGTGCCCGGTACTCGCCGCCTTTGAATACGACACACTGGATGAGGCCATAGCCATAGCCCGCGCCAATTTAGAGATTAAAGGCAAGGGCCACACCTGCGCTATACACTCCAACTCCGAAGAGACCATTGCCAAGATAGGTTTAGCGCTACCCGTTAGCCGCGTTGCCGTTAACGAGCCAGCCTCACTGTCAGTCGGCGGTTCACTGAAAAACGGTTTTATCCCCACCGGCACCTTAGGTTGCGGCTCTTGGGGTAATAACTCTATTTCTGAAAACTTTAACTACAAGCACATGATTAACACCCAGCGCATAGGCTACACTCAAGACGATAAATACGTACCCAGCGATGAAGAAATTTGGGGTTAATGGTAAAAACTCAACCCTTGTTAACGGCCCACTATGGGCCGTTTTTGTTTCGACTATCGCTTTACTTATGCTAGGGTAAATCTTTTAGATAAGCCCATTACATACGTTCACCACATAAGCCCCGTACTGACATTCACCTTATGAACTTAGCCTTGCATAACCAGCAACAATGCCTAGATCAGCTAGGTACCGCGGTTGCCAGTTTAGGCAGTGATGCCTTTTACCCTGCGCTGTGCCAAGCCTTTACTTGTTTTGCAGAAGTCAGCGATCTACTCTTTTTATATTTTCCCGATCAACAGCGGCCACAATGTCTTTACTCCAACCTGGCCAATGAAGACCAATACGCCCTGCAAGTCAGCAGCTATATTAATGGCCCCTATATTTTTGACCCCTATTACCAAGCCAGCCTTAAGGGCGCAGCTAATGGTGCGTATCGCTTAAAAGATATAGCCCCCGACAACTTCAAGAAAACCGAATTTTTCCGCCACTATTACAAAGCCACCCATGTGAATGATGAAGTGAGCTACATAACCGCCCTGCCGAACAACCAACACCTGCACTTCTCCATTAGCCATGCGCAGCCCAGCAAACTTTTTAGCGCTAAAACCTTGAGTTTTTTTTATAGCCTTAGCCATATTATTACCGAGCTGCTCAGCAAGCATTGGTTGTTGCAAGACGCTAGCAGCCGCCCCAGCAACAACACGCAGCCCGATGAGCGTAATCTTAATCAAGCCCTACAACAGGCTCTCAAACAATTTGGCAGCACCTTGCTAACCCCCAGAGAGCATGATGTTTTGCAATTAGTGCTACACGGCCACTCCAATAAGGCCGCCGCTGAACGCATGGCCATATCCTTGTCTACGGTAAAGCTGCATCGTAAGCGCATTTATCAAAAGCTAGACATTAGCTCGCAGGCCGAACTGTTTTATTTATTTATTGATGCCCTATCCTCTGCCAAAGCCTCAGATAGCGGCGACCCGCTGCAAGCGTATATGAACGTAAGCTAGCGGCTGTCAGCTATCCCAAGTGGGTATAGCAACTCTACTCAAACCCCATACACTGCGAGGCGTAGCTTAAAACCAATGGTGTATGCCCATGCTCAAAGCTTTTGCTCAATACCTTAATCCGAATGGTAGCCTTAGCCTGTTACTGATTGGCCTAATCGGCACTATAGGCCTTTACCCATTAATGATACTGCCCATTCTGGTGGGCGCTTATATCGACTACTTAGGCTTTGACGAAGATACCGCAGGTTGGATCTCTGCCATTAATTTGGCCGGCGTTGCCATTATCACCCTAATCGTTTCGCTTAAAACCAAGCGCTGGCCGCTGCACAAAGTAGCGAGCATAGGTTTGATGCTAATGGTGGTATTTGATGTACTCAGCCTGTACTTCCACGATTTAACTATGTTTGCCGTTGTGCGCTTCTGTTCGGGTATGGCTGGCGGTGCCGCGATGGCAGCAGCAGGCGCGGCTATTGCCAGGCTTAGCCATTCAGAAAAAGGCTACGGCATTTATATAGGCTGCCAATTTTTATTCCCCGCTATAGGCATGTATTTCTTAGCGGAGTCATTAGCGAGCATTGAGTTTAATGGCATGATGCTCATCATTATCGGCCTAGAACTGCTAGCTTTAATCGCTACGCCTATCTTTATGAATTACCCTTTACCCGCCAATAACAACGAACTAGACACACTGGAAACTAAATTAATTTTTCAACGCCCTGCGCTACTTTCGCTTATCGGCCTCTGTGTTTATGGCGCGGCTACTGCTGCTATTTGGGCTTACGCCGACCGCATCGGTATAGACGCCAGCTTAAGCGTTAAAGCCTCGGGTAATATTATCGCTATCATTACCGGCATTTCAGTTTTAGGCGCCATATTGGTAATTTATTTAAAAGATAGCTTCGGTTATATCAAGCCACTCAGCGCGGGGCTTATCCTGCAAATAATCGGCTTGCTGATATTAATGAACATACATACACCCATAGGCTACACCATAGGCATAGGCACCTTCTCTATAGCTTGGGCATTTTGCTGGCCCTACTTTTTAAGCATACAAGCCAATTTAGACCAAACCGGTACCGTGGTCGTCGCCGGGCAATTTACCAACCTGTTAGGTAATGCTGCGGGCCCCGCTATTGCCGCATTTTTAGTAGGCGGCGGCCTTTACAGCCCCGCTATTTGGATGGCCTGTGGATTGACCGCATTAAGCTTACTTATTATGCTGTTAATTCCTTCGGCAAGGCGCGCGCTACTCACTACGAATTAATTTTATTTTATCACCCTAGCTAACATAGCGTTGTTATTGCGATGCTCACAGCCACATCTGGGAGGGCGAAGACGGCCGCATAGGTCACGGCACCCTGTTTACCACGCCGCCGCAGGGCCTAATCAACCCCGCGACGTCAGCCTACGTAGATATGCGTATGACCAACCCCGACAGCCACGGCTTTAACGCCAAATGGATACACGATAACGGCATAGCAAAAACTGCCGCCGTGATTCAAGACATAGTCGGCGACACCCCCTGCTACCTCACCTTCGATATAGACTGCCTAGACCCCTGCTATGCCCCCTGGCACCGGCACACCGGTGGTAGGGGGCCTATCCACTCACCAAGCCCTACATATTGTTCGCGGCCTGCAGGGCATCAACTTGGTGGGTATGGTCTTAGTCGAAGTGACCCCTGCCTATGATGTTAGCGAGATGGCCGCTTTAGCAGGTGCCTCCATAGCGCTGGATTTATTGTGCTTATTTGCCACTAGTCAGCCCGTACAACAGTCACCGCAAGGTATTTTCACTTCCTCATTATTGGTGGTTTTACCGGTCAGGATTTTTAGCCATCGGCCGGTTTTTTATGCCTATCACCTTTTAATCGGTAAAACTTCGCATTTACGATGCTTGCCTGCTACTTTTGTTTATTAAATCGAACAAACTTTTACATTCTGCTTATATTAATTGCGCTCCGATGTTAGTTACTATTCAAGTGTTATAAATAATAACTAATAAAGCACTTTTACATACTAAATAGAAATAAAAGCCTTCCACCTTCTCGCATTATTCGATAACAGTACGTCTGCGAGCGGTAAAAAGCCTTATCACTATTACAAGGGGATCACATTATGTTCCGTCGAAATAAAATTGCTCAGGCCGTTTTACTCGCAACAGCAACTACCGCCGCGGCTCATAGCCACGCAGCGGGCTACTTAGAAGAAGTTGTTGTTACCTCCACTAAAAGCTTTGAAAGCATGCAGGATGTTGCTATATCCGTGCAGGCGATGGGTGAGGAAAAGCTAGAACAGCTCAACATCACCAACTTTGATGATTACATCAAGTATCTACCTGGCGTAAATGCCGGCGGCCGCGGGCCCGGTCAATCCACTATTTTTATACGTGGTATGGCCACCGACTCCTCAGACCAAACCTCGGTAGAGATAGGCGCGCCGGTACCTAACGTAGCGCTATACCTAGATGAGCAACCAGTTAGTTCTACAGGCCGTAACCTAGACGTATACGCCGCCGACCTTGAACGTGTGGAAGTATTACCAGGACCACAAGGTACTTTATTTGGCGCCAGCTCACAGGCCGGTACCGTGCGTTTGATTACTAATAAGCCTCAGCTCAATGAGTTTTCTGGCGGGGTTGATGTAAGTTTATCAACCACTAAAGATGGCTCTGAAAGCCATAGTTTTGAAGGCGTTGTTAACTTGCCGCTAATTGAGGACAAGCTAGCCGCCCGTCTTGTTGGCTACCGGGTGACTAAAGGTGGGTATATAGACAACGTTTATGGTGAAAGAACCTTTAATGAAAATGACCTTGCTTTCCCAACTGGCGCCATAGCAGAAACGGTTAACAACTCAAGGTTGGTTGAAGACGATTTTAACGAAACTGTTTATACCGGTGCCCGCTTAGGCGTAGCCTTGTCTATAAACGATGATTGGGATGCATTGTTTCAATACATGAATCAAAAACTAGACGTTGATGGTGTATTTGACCATTCACCCAACTTCATTGAAGAGTTAGATCCTAATAGCAAAGGTGTAGGCGATTTAGAAGTTATTCGCTTCTCCCCCGATCAAAACGAAGATAAATTTCAACAATATGGTGTAACGATTAACGGCCATATTGACGACTTCGACTTAGTGTATGCAGGCTCTTACTTAGATCGCGAAGTTAACAGCAACTATGACTACACAGGCTACACCGCTATAGGTAGCTACGCCGCTTATTATATCTGTAATTACCCCACATATACCGTTTGTGGTGACCCTACCCAAAGCGTTGATAGCTTAGTTGAAAACACCCGCCAAACTCATGAATTTCGCTTTAGCTATATAGGCGAGCGCCTTAACACAGTTGCCGGCATCTACTACGATGACTCTGAAACCTCTGTAGATACACAGTTTGTTATTCCGGGCTCCATAGGCGCGGGCTTATTCCGCAACGCACCACTATCTACAGCCACACAGTTTAAATCAGGGTTAAGACCTGCTGGCACCACTTTTATTAACGATGCAACGCGTAGCGAAGAGCAATTAGCAGCCTTTGGTGAAATTAGTTACGACGTTGTACCTAACTTTTTATCGGCAACCGTTGGTTATCGTTACTACGATATCGAATACGATTTAGTAGGCTCATCCAGCTTTGCTTCCAGAGATGACGGCGACTACGGTAGAAACTATGACGAGATTCTACAAGATGTTGCCCCTGGTAAAGAGCACGGTGACGTTTTTAAAGTAACGGTTGAATTAACGCCTGCTGATGACGTACTGCTTTACTACACCTATTCAGAAGGCTTCCGCCCTGGCGGATTTAACCGTGCAGCAGGCGTTCCTGAAAGCTACAAATCCGATGAAGTAACCAGCCAAGAAATAGGCTGGAAACTGGACATGCTAGATGGCAGCTTACGCATTAACGGTGCGCTCTATCATGTTGACTGGAAAGACATGCAGATTGGCGTATTGGATATTGCCAACTTTGGCGTACTCACATTCGTTTCCAACGCTGCAGACGCTGAAATATGGGGTGTAGAGGGTGATATTAGCTACGCTGCCACCGATGAATTAACGCTATTCGCTTCTTTTTCATGGAATGACTCAGAAATGGCTTTAGCCCCCACGCTAACTGATGATGGCACCCCTGGCGGCAACCTGCTATTCATCGAAAAGGGTGAACAGCTAGCGCTAGCCCCTGAGGTGCAATATACCTTAAGAGCACGCTATGAAATGAGCGACTCTCAATATTCACCTTATGGTCAGCTTGTCTATTCCTATACCGATGAGCAATACAGCTCTATCGTAGCTGCAAATCGCTATAAACAAGACTCCTATATAGGCGTGGATGCATCCCTAGGTATGCAGCTAAACGATTCTATCGGCCTTGAGCTATTTTTTGAAAACCTTACCGATGAGCGTGCTGAGTTATTTATTAACTCCTTAGATTCACAATTACGTGTAACAACTAACAGACCACGTACCGTAGGCGTACGCATGGCTTATGATTTTTAACTTATAGACATTTAAATCTATATAAAGGGGTAGCCATTGCGGTTACCCCTTTTTTTTAGGCCCTAGCCCTTATAGTATAAGAGTCAGGCCCTAGGAATAATAAAAGCTTTATAAGCTAAAAGTATAACTATATGAATGATGTAACCAATCAAGAAAAAAATACCGATATAAGCTCAGCATTAGCAAAAGCACAACAACTGCTACAGACTGGCAAGCTACAAGAATCTTTATTGGCTGGCCAGGAATTAATCAAGCAATCACCAACAAATATCGACATTCTATATTTAATAGCTGTTTGCCAACGCTATCTCAAGCAACCACTGCAATCACTTGACACGCTATCTAAATTACTGAGTATCAACCCGAGTTATGGCCGTGCCTATCAGGAACAGGGACATAATTTAAAAATAACAGCTTCACCTCAAGAGGCCCTTGTTGCCTTTGAACAGGCAGTTAAACATAACCCAGCTTTACACGCCTCATGGCGTGAGCTTATTCAGCTCTATCGATTAGATAAAAACCAACGAGGCTTAAACCTTGCTGAGTCAGAATATCAGCGCTTATCCAAGCTGCCAAAAGAGTTGCTCACTGTAAGCTCGCTCATACAAGAAGAGAAACTCTACCAAGCAGAAAAAATTTGCCGTTTGTTTTTAAAGAAAAACAAAACTAACGTTGAGGGCATGCGACTACTGGCTGACCTTGGCATGCGCCAATATGTCTACGACGATGCAGAATTTTTATTAGAAAACTGCGTTAAATTTGAACCTGACAACTGGTTAGCTAAACACGATTACGTCACTATATTACACAAGCGACAAAAATTCGAACAGGCCTTGCAACAGGCAACAGAGCTTTGTGAAAAATATCCAGGAAACCTTGCTTTTGAAACATCGCTAGCAGGCCAATATGTCTCACTAGGCAGACACGAATCGGCCCTTGATATTTATGCCAAGGTTATAGAGAAAAACCCGCAACTAGAAATGCCACATCTTATGGTAGGTCACGCTTTAAAAACTATAGGGCGTGTAGAAGAGGGAATACATGCTTATAAAAACGCCTATAAAGCCAGGCCAGACTT
Organism: Dasania marina DSM 21967; assembly: GCF_000373485.1. Taxonomy (NCBI): domain Bacteria; kingdom Pseudomonadati; phylum Pseudomonadota; class Gammaproteobacteria; order Cellvibrionales; family Spongiibacteraceae; genus Dasania; species Dasania marina. Next base: position 876,717 of record NZ_KB891575.1, on the reverse strand, counting down.
TGGCGATGCCTATTGGAGTTTAGCTAACTTAAAAACCTACCATTTTACTGATGAAGAAATTGATAAAATGAAAACGTTTATCGAACAAGCCAGCACGGCTTTAGCCGATAAGTTTCATATGTGTTTTGCGTTAGGTAAAGCCTACGAAGACAGAAAAGATTACCAGCAATCGTTCCAATTTTACGAGCAAGGCAATCAACTTAAAAAAAGCCAGCTACGCTATAGTGCTGACGTAGTTGATGACGCTCTTAAAAAACAAAGCCAAATTTGCAACCAAGCGTTTTTTGATAAAACACAAGGCTATGGCAGCTCTCGTAAGGACCCTATATTTATCGTAGGCCTACCCAGAGTAGGCTCAACGCTATTGGAGCAAATACTAGCCTCGCATTCGCAAGTAGACGGCACCATGGAGCTTCCCAATATTATAGCCTTAGCTCACAAGCTCAATGGCCGGCGCATGCACAATGAGGAGAGCCTTTACCCACAAATATTAACCGAGCTCAGCAATGAGCAGTTCATCCAATTCGCCGATGACTTTATTCGCGAGACTCAATGCTTTAGGCAAGACGCTCCGTATTTTATTGATAAAATGCCCAATAACTTCCGCCATATTGGCTTAATCCATACCATGTTCCCCAACGCTAAAATCATTGATGCTAGACGCCACCCCATGGCCTGTTGCTTTAGCGGTTTCAAACAACTATTTGCCGATGGTCAGGAATTCACCTGTGGCCTTGAGGAAGTTGCTCGCTATTACAAAGGCTATGTAGCATTAATGGACCACTGGGATAAAGTTTTACCCGGCAGGGTATTACGCGTTCATTATGAGCATGTGGTTGACGATTTAGAAACGCAGGTACGACGCATACTAGACTACTGTGAGCTTCCCTTTGAAGAAGCCTGTTTAAGCTTCCATGAAACGGAGCGTTCCGTTAGAACACCAAGCTCTGAGCAGGTTAGGCAACCTATTTATAAGGGTGGTCTAGAACAATGGAAAAACTTTGAGCCTTATTTGGATACCTTAAAAGAACACCTTGGTGATATGATTGATAGTTACCCTTTACCAAAATAACCCTTATTAGTAATTCAAGGATGAATAACAATGAAATATTTTAGCCTCTTTTTAAGCTTGTTGATTATAGGTTGTGCAGGCCATAGTGACAAATCGCTCATTATAGAAAACGACCCTATTACAACGGCAGCTATTGCTGTCAGCATTGATGAACTTCCAAAATATTGGCAGCACAGTATAATTGCAAAACTCAATAACCCTCAATTAAATAGAGATATCAAAAAATCAAACTGTATTAACGTTGCCTTTATCATTGGAGAAGATGGATTAGTACACAACCCAAAAGTAATAAAAGCCACCACCAATATCAGCAAACGATTTCATAAAGCCGCAATCAAAACTATTAAACAGTTTACTTTTACCCCGGCTGATACTAATGCAGACAGAAAACCTGTTATTAGCAATTATATTTTCACATTCTTTAACGAATACACTAATCTAACTAGCAGGCAATTTGAACACCTCTTAACTAAGTTAAAATATAGCTGCGCGGTTAAAGATAATCATATTAAATCTTAACAACGGAAAAATCATGATAGATTTTGACAAGTCAGAAATATTTAAGCTTAAGCCTATTGCCAACGATAAGGCTCATCAACATATACCTAGCTTTCTTATAGATGGCGAGGCTATTTTCGCCACATTTAAAACCGTTAGGGATCAAGTGGTTTTTACCAATAAGCGTATTATTGCCGTCAATGTGCAGGGGCTCACCGGCTCCAAGGTAGATTTCACATCCATACCCTATAGCAAAATTCACTGCTTCTCGGTAGAAACCTCCGGCACGCTGGATTTAGATTGTGAAATTGAATTATATGTTAGCGAGGTTGGCAAAGTACGCTTTGAAATAAATGGCGATTTTGACTTAGTCAGCTTTAATAAAATTATTAGCAGCCATGTATTAAGCTAGCATTAATAATAAAGTCGTACACTGCAAAGCTTTGTTGCTCTATATTTATCCTCTAACTATTTCATTAAAAATAATATGGATATTATTCGATACCAAGAAGAATATTATTACGCAGCTATAGCATTAATGGCTGAGCTGCAAGATCACGAACACCAGCTATGCCCTGAGTTGATTCCTACGGGCAGCGCTGTCGCTGAAGCGCACCTTAATTATTTAATAGGTCATTCCAGCAAAACCACGGCGCTATTTATTTAGCTATAGACGGTATCCAAGCCTTAGCGTTTACCTAGATGAAGAAGACGCCGACGCGCAGCATATTTACCCCGAGTACAAACGCTATGGCTATGTCGCCGATTTAGTGGTTGCCCGCACCCATCGTCGGCAGGGATTGGCACAGCAGCTTATGCGGCAAGCGGAGCAACACTGTAAAACGCTAGGCTTAACAACTATTAAAGTATCCAGCTTGGCCTGCAATACCAGCGCTAGTGACTTTTATCAGGCTATAGGCTACCAGCCCACAGAAAGGGTGTTTACTAAGGCCCTAACGCAATAGCAAAAAGGCAGATGACAGTAGCTGACAAATTGACGTTGCGCTCAACAGTTTACCGCAGCAACTTGTTATAAACTGCGCTGTAGCAAGTTACTTACCCTCTCAAAAATAATAAAAGGTTATCTCTTGGATATATTTACCCTCACTATTGCCATTAGCATAATCATCTTTGTCGCTATAGGTAGTTTTGCTGGTCGCAATATCAAACATTTGGATGATTACTTTGTCGCGGGCAGGCGCGCGCCCACGTTATTAATAGTGGGCACCCTGGTGGCCAGTGTATTCAGCTCCACAATTTTTTTAGGCGAAGCTGGCTTTACCTATAGCGGCCAAATGGGACCCTATTTGTTAATGCCCGCGGTAGCCTGCACCGGCTATATTTATGGCGCGCTATTATTTGGCCGCTACCTGCGCCGCAGCCGCGCGCCTACCGTAGCCGACTTTTTTGGCCGGCGCTTTAACAGCCACCGGGTGCAACAAATTTCTGGTTTAACCATTATTGTCGCCCTAGGGGGTTATTTACTAGTGGTCACCCAAGGGGCGGCGCTGCTGCTCTCTGACCTTACCAACCTCAGCTTTACCCAAAGCCTATTAATCGCCTGGGTGAGCTACACCCTATTCACTATGTATTCAGGCTCGCAGGGGGTCATACTTACTGACACCCTTATGTTTTTATTATTCGCTGTTGCCACGGTGTTTTTCATTAGTTTTATCGTTACCGATTTAGGCGGTATTGCTGCTGCGATAGAAAACCTCAGTGGTTTAGAAAGCAAGCCCGGCATAGCCTCTTGGCATGGCGTGGTTGGCCCCGGCACTGAATGGCCCACCCCCATGGATTATTTAATCTGGACACTGATATTGGATATCGCCTGGAGCGTGGTCTATGCCGTTAGCCCTTGGCAATCCAGCCGCCATTTAATGGCCAAAAATGAGCACGTGGTTATACGCGCTTCGGTTTACGCTGCGCTGGCGGTGATTGTATTGCAGCTAATGATTTATGGTGCCGGCGGGCTGATTAACTTGACCAACCCGCAGATAGAGCCCGCCGAAAGCGCAATGATTTGGGCCGCCAAGAATATGGTACCTGAATTTTTAGGGGCGCTATTACTGGCCGGTATCATGGCAGCAGCACTCTCTTCAGCCTCTACCTTTTTATCCCTAATAGGCTTTAGCGCCAGTAATGACATGGTGAGGCATAAAGAAGCTAGTGAGGCCTTGAGTTTGCGCTTTACCCGTGGAGTGATGCTAGCCATAGGCGTCATTGTTTTAGTCGCTAGTTTTTACTTCCCCGCCAATATTTTTTGGTTGATGCTGTTTATAGGCACGGTGTTTACCTCTTCATGGGGGCCGGTGGCGCTTATGAGCGTATGGAGCAAAACCATTACCGAAAGCGCCGCCTTTTGGGGCATGGCAACGGGCTTTGTCTTTAATGTGGTGCCCGCCGGCCTGCAAGCCTTTGGCTTTATTGATTTACCCAGTTACCTAGACCCGGTATTAATTGGCAGCGTCGTGAGCCTATGCACCATTATTATTATCTCTAGGCTAGGCAAAGTCAGCCGCAAGGAAGCGTTGTATAGAATGCGCTTGCACCGCACCCCCGCACAAGAGGTAGACCTTAAAGCCGTTAAGACGACCCTATTAGCCCCCGCCATCTTAATACTGTATGGCTGTGCCATGCCTTTTATTATGAGCCACTTTTATGTGCTGCCGTATCAAACTGGCAGCGGTGAGTTATTGGCCGACGGTTCTATCAACTGGCTTACCGGCGAAGCCCTACTCAGCTTTAGTTGGGCATTGGTCTACATCCCGCTGGGTTTAATTACCGCAAAAGTCATCATCAACAGTTACAGCCCCAGCGCCAAAATAAAAAACAGCTATACTCAAACGGCGGTAAAGCATTAACAAAACAGCGCAGTAATCGACTGCTAGCTGCCGCCACCTATAATAAAGAAAATAAAAGGCAGTATTTTGGATATATTCACTCTCACTATTATTGTCAGCATTGTTATTTATATTTTTATTGGTAACTACGCCGGCCGCAGCGTTAAACAAATAGATGATTATTTTGTTGCTGGTCGGCAAGCCCCTACGCTATTAATTGTTGGCACTTTAGTAGCCAGCGTGATGAGCTCTACGGTTTTTCTTGCCGAGTCGGCTTTTACTTACGACGGCCAAATGGGGCCCTTTGTTTTATTTCCGCAAATGGGCACGGTGGGTTACATCTACGGGGCGTTATTTTTTGGCCGCTATCTACGTCGCAGCCGCACAACCACGGTTGCGGCTTTTTTTGGCGAGCGCTTTAATAGCCACCGGGTGCAACAGGCGGCGGGGCTAAGCATTATTGTCGCGCTGGGCGGTTATTTACTAGTGGTCACTCAGGGCGCGGCCATTTTATTATCGGACTTAACCGCACTCACTTACACCCAAAGCTTGTTGATTGCCTGGTTAAGCTATACCGCCTTTACTTTATATTCCGGCTCCAAGGGTGTGCTATTAACCGATACCTTAATGTTTTTATTATTTATGGTCGCCACACTGCTATTCACATTTTATCTAGTGTCTGACTTAGGCGGCATTAGTGCCGCGATTCAAGGGCTAAGCCAGCTGGAACACAAGGCCGACATCGCCTCTTGGCACGGCGTTATTGGTGCGGGCACCGAATTCCCCACGGCTATGGATTATTTAATCTGGGCCATCATTATAGATATTTCCTGGGGCATCGTGTTTGCGGTTAGCCCTTGGCAGTCTAGCCGTCACCTAATGGCTAAAAATGAACACGTGGTTTTGCGCGCGTCCATTTATGCTTGTATCGCAGCAGGCGTATTGCAGGTATTAATTTATGGCATAGGTGGCTTTATTAATTTAGCCAACCCCGATATCACGCCTTCTGAAAGTGCGATTATTTGGGCCGCCAAAAATATGGTGCCCGAATTTTTAGGTGCTTTATTATTAGCGGGCATTATGGCGGCGGCATTATCTTCAGCCTCTACCTTTTTATCTCTGGTAGGTTTTAGCGCCAGCAACGATATAGTGAGGCCCTCTAGCCCTAAAAAAACATTAAATTTACGGGCCACCCGTTGGATTATGTTGGCGATAGGTTTACTGGTGCTAGGCGCCAGTTTGTTTTTGCCTCCCAGCATTTTTTGGCTAACGTATTTTGTCGGCACCGTGTTTGCTTCCTCTTGGGGGCCGGTAGCCTTTATGTGTATATGGAGCAAAACCATCACCGCTTCTGGTGCCTTTTGGGGCATGATTAGCGGTTTCTTTTTAAATGTTATTCCCACTGCCCTGCAATACTTGGAGCTGATAGATTTACCCAGCTATATGGACCCTATCTTAATTGGCGCAGCGTGCAGCTTAGTGGTGACGGTGCTGGTGTCGCGCTGTGGCCACGTTAGCCGCCAAGAAAAAGTCTATCGTATGCGCTTGCACCGCACGCCGGCGGGTGAGCGTGATTTAAAACAAACCAAAATCAGTGTGATTGCCCCCGCTATACTGGCGCTGTACGGCTGTGTAATGGCCTATCTTATGGTCACGTTTTACGTCACCCCTTACCAAACCGCTAGCGGCCAGCTGCTGCCCAACGGCCAAGTTGACTGGGCCACCGGTGAAGCTTTTTTATCGGTTAGCTGGGCGCTGCTATATATACCGTTGGCGTTACTCACCTATATTCTTATATGGCGTAGCTACAGCCCCGGCGCCAAAAACATTGAGCAGGCACAGACAAAGGCTTAACCACTACGTTTTTTTGCTCTATGCTAATTAACACGCTTGTTGTACACCGTTAAATCGGTGTAAGCCTACTCTTCACTATGGCTATGCAGGTAACGACTATGGAAAGCGAAACCCTCGGCCTTACTGCCATTATTGGCACCATAGGCGCTGTACTTACGGTCTTAATCAAGCTGTTTGATATGATTAGCTCGTGGAAAAAAACCCGCGATAAAGCTAAGCAAGTCAATAAAGAGATCGACCATACCCTGAAAGAAATAGAATTTATTAATGGTTGGTTGGCCGCTGTTGATAAGGTCAGCACCGATGAAGACGTTAAGCAGCGTCAAAGCATCGCCCTCAAACGCTTAGATCAACTGATGCAAAGTTACCAACACTACTGCCGCGGTGAAAAGCTGCCACCGCCACAATTGCAAAGCGAAAAAGGCAATGGTTGGTTTTATGCCATCAGCGCCTTTATGCTGCTGGCAATTATGGGGATGTTTGTTGATGATAATGATGAGTGGTCGTTGCAAGCCTTTAAGCACAATATGGATTCTGATGCCGCTATAGGGCTGGGGTTTTTTCTTTTTGTATGGGTATACTTTTTTATTAACAGCCGCTTTTTTAAACGCAGCACTGCATAAGCGAATAAGCCATGAGTCTTACCGGATCCTGCCTCTGTGGCGCTATCGCCTATCAAGCCAGCGCCATTAATAACACGATCAGCCATTGCCACTGCCAAATGTGCCGCAAGTTTCACGGTGCCGCTTTTGCTAGCTATGGCAGCATCGCCCCGGCTAACTTTAAATGGCTACGCGGCGAACAGGCGTTAAAAAGTTATACCGCTAGCAATGGTACGATTAGGCAGTTTTGCCAACACTGTGGCTCCAGCCTTACCTTTACGAGCAAGTCACAGCCCACCATAGAGCTGGCCCTGGGCAGCTTGGATGTAGACATCACACAGCGGCCGGTGGCGCATATTTTTACCGCCTATAAAGCCAACTGGTATAGCATTACTGACGGCCTACCCTGCTTTGCAGAAGACGCAGATGAATAGGCGATAAATAAATAACGCCACCACTATTGCGCAAGATTCGGCTCGTATTTAATACCATTGTCCGCCACACTATAGCCTATTCACTTATTACTTTTAACGCCCCGTTTTTATGAGCGACTACGATAAAATTGCCAAGGCCATCAGTTACATACGCAACAATGTTAGCCAGCAACCCTCGTTGGATGATATTGCCGCGCAAGTAAACTTAAGCGCCTTTCATTTTCAAAAGCTATTCTCTCGCTGGGCCGGGGTCAGCCCCAAGCGCTTTCTGCAAGCGCTCACCTTGGAGCACGCCAAACAACTACTAAAAAAACATAAGCTATCTACGCTTAATGCGTCAAATTCCCTGGGCCTCAGTAGCAGCTCTCGCCTATACGATCACTTTGTACAGTTAGCAGCGGTAACCCCCTCCGAATATAAACAAGCCGGCGCAGGCTTAACTCTACACTATGGCTACCACGAGACGCTTTATGGCCATGTTTTTATCGCCATTACCGATAAAGGCATTTGTAAATTGCTTTTTATTAACGACGGCTCAAAAAAAGAAGTGCTACAGCAACTCAAACAAGAGTGGCCAAAAGCGACACTCATTAACCATCAAGCAACAACTAGCCATGTCATTACTAATATTTTCAATCACCCCCCTGCTGCCAACAAACCCATATCACTATGGGTGCGAGGCACCAACTTTCAAATTAATGTGTGGCGGGCACTATTAACCATCAAGCCTGGCGAGCTGGCCTGTTATGGCGACATTGCCACATTAATTGGCAAACCCAAAGCGGCCCGCGCCGTTGGCACGGCAATAGGTGCCAACCCAGCCGCCTTTATTATTCCCTGCCATAGGGTGATACAACAAAGTGGTGGTTTGGGCGGTTATAGATGGGGGGAAGTTCGTAAGCAAGCTATGCTGGCCAAAGAGACCGCTGAAAGGGAATGAGTAAGGCTTAGCGGGTGAACTTGATTGGGGTAGTCACTCTTGTCTCATTCAAGGCCCACCACCTTGTGCCCAATAACACTCCCTGATTACCACTTGATTGTGCCCAATATATTGTTTTTATGGTGAGATATCCAACCTCGTTAATGCACGACAGAATTATGCGCTTTATGGTTAGCTGAAACCGCCACAATATATGCGTCACTCCGGCGCAGGCCGGAGTCTAGATTGCAGCCTACACCGCAATGACAGGCTGACAACAATCAATTTAAAGCTTTTTCACTACGCAACTTCTCCGCCAACAAATCAACAAACGCCCTGACCTTTACTGCCGCATTACGCCCTTCTCGATGCACTATGTGCACGGGCTTTGCTGCTGGCTCATAATTTTCCATAATAATTTTTAATTCGCCCGATACTAACTGCTTCGCCACTTGATATGACAATACGCGAGTAATGCCAAAACCCTGTGTGGTAGCCTCGATAGCAGCATCGTTGGTGGTTACAGTTAAGCGCGGCTTAACGGCAATGAGTTTATCTTTACCCGCTATGGGGAAGCGCCAGTTCATTGCGCCGCTACCTGCCTTAGAGGCAATAATAGTGTGGTTTAACAAATCACTGGGGTGCTTGGGCAAACCGTGCTGCGCAATGTAGCTGGGCGAGGCGCATAACAACAATCGCACCGAGCCAACCCGCAAGGCTCGCATACTTGAATCTGGCAGCTCGCCTATACGTACGCCTACATCCAAGCCTTCCTCTAACAAGTTAACCACGCGATCAAGAAATACAGCATCGACATCCATTTTAGGATAGCGATTTAGGTAATCGACGATACCGGGGGTTACAAAATAACAGCCAAATAACACCGGTGCGGTTACCACCAAATGGCCCTGTGGCTCGGAATTAATACCTGCCGCTGCCTCATCGGCCGTGGCCAGCTCCTGCAATATGCGCCGAGCATCTTCCAAGTAGCGCAGGCCCGCCTCTGTTGCCCGCACATAGCGGGTGGTGCGATTAAGCAGCTTAACCCCTAGTTGGTCTTCCAGCTCTGCTACCGCCCTAGTCACCGCCGGCGGCGACATGACCAAGCGCCTAGCTGCTGCAGCAAAGCCCTGCTCTTCGGCCACGGCCACATACACTTTTAACTGATGGAATCTATCCATTAAACATTCCTAGGGCTTGTGCCTTAAAACAACTTATTTAGGGAGTATTGCTACTGAGTCATTGCCAATACTCCGGATTCTGGCTCGGGGGCCGCAATGCTTGATCTTAAGTCAGCGCCATTAGCGCCAAGAAAGCTGGCCAGACCATTATTCCATTTTAAGGAATAATATATTGCAATTTACACCTATTCTTCTCCCGTGTGAAATTTGGCAGAGTATCACCACTGGCACAGCGCAAACAAACTTCACGTTGGCCACAGCACAACCCCACTATTTTTCATTTAAGGATTTAATCATGAGCCGCATACACGTTATCGACCAACACAACGCCAATACTGAACAACAAGAACTACTCAACGCCATCCAAAGCCAATTGGGCATGGTGCCTAACTTTTTAAAGGTCTTCGCCAATTCCCCTGCTGCCTTACGCGCCTTTTTAGGCTTACACGGCATCGCCGGTGAAGGCAGCTTAGACGCAGCAACCCGTGAGCGCATTGCGCTAGCGGTGGCCCAACAAAACCAATGCCAATACTGCGTTTCAGCCCATACCGCAATCGGTAAAAAAGCTGGCCTTAACGGGGCAGAAATTGAGGCCAACCGCGCCGGCACCAGCCAAGATGCCAAAGCCGCCATAGCGGTTAAATTCGCCCGAGCCCTTAGCGAACACAACGGTGATGTCACCACCGAAGAATTAGCTGAAGTTCGTGCTGCGGGTTATAGCGAATCCGATATTGTTGAAATTATTACTCACGTAGGTATGAATGTGTTGACCAACATTTTGGGTAAAGCCAGTCAAATTGAGATTGATTTCCCGAAGGTTGAGCTGGCACTTGCATCATAATTTCAGGTAATACCGGCGCAAGCCGGTATCTAGCTGGTTTAACACTATGGCTGATCTGATATTTTTTTGTGCTACGCCACTACGACAAACGACGCCATGGATGGAGGAGGCATGCCACACAGAAGTCAAAGCCTTGAAGTAAGCATAAAAAGTTAGGTAAAAAATATGGGTATCAGCTTGCGCCGGTAGAGCCTTCCCCATGAGCGTAGCGAATGCTTTGGGTATGACAAAAAATTAACTACGGAACATCCACTGACTCTAATTAGCCGCTGGATAACAGAAACATAAGGAGCACCGCATGGGCCACAAATACGCAGAAATAATGTTTACCGATGCCGTAAAAAACGTCCAACAGCAAAAACGTAGCCGTGATAATTATACTCGTATGGAACAGGGCGAGGATTACAATTATTTACTCAGTGAGGTGGAGGCTGAATTCATTAGCGAACGCGATAGTTTTTACATGGCCAGCGTTAGTGAAGCCGACTGGCCCTATGTGCAACACCGTGGTGGCCCTGCAGGCTTTATGAAAGTACTAGATGCTAAAACCCTAGGCTTTGCCGATTTTAGTGGCAACCGCCAATACATTAGCACGGGTAACTTTACTCACAATAATCGTGTGTCACTTTTTTTTATGGATTACCCCAACCGCCGGCGTTTAAAACTATTAGGCCGCGTGGAAGTGCTTGGACAGGAACACCACGAACACCTAGAGCTATTAAAACCACAACACTACCGAGCCAAAATTGAACGCGGCTTTATTATTCACGTTGAAGCTTTTGATTGGAACTGCCCACAGCATATTACCCCACGCTATACTGAGGACGAGGTTGAAAACCTTATACAACAACGCATAGCCAGTAACGACTACAGTCAACAAGTGCCATCCGTTTTTGGCAATGGGAATTTGTCATTAATCATTACCGGCATACGACAACTAACACCTACTGTACGCGCCTATGAATTGCGCAGTGCCAATGGTGACCAGTTACCCAACATAACGGCAGGCTCACATATAAAAATGCCTATCACCTTAAACGATGGTAGCAAAACCCACCGGCATTATTCTATTTGTTCCAACCCTGCTCGCCGGGATATTTATGAGATTGCGGTGCAAATAAAAGCGCATAGCAGCGGTGGCTCTGCGGCTATACACCAGCAATATCAATTAGGCACACAGCTTAATTGTGCCTTGCCAGCCAATTACTTTGATATGCATATAGAGAAGCAACAACCGGTTATTTTAATTGCCGGCGGCATTGGTATTACCCCTATCAAAGCTATAGCACAGTTATTAATAGAAAACGGCAACCCTGTGCATTTACATTATGCTGGCCGCAGCCTTAATATGATGGCGTTTGCCGATAGGCTGCAACGCGTCTTGGGAGAAAATATATCGCTATATCCTGCCGACCAACAACCACGGCTCAACCTACAACAGCTGATAGAACAGGCTCCTACCAACGCTATTTTTTATGCCTGCGGGCCAGAAAAGTTATTACAAGCGCTAAGCCAAATTACCACTAAGGTAAACATCGATAAAAGCCGTGTACGCATAGAGCGATTTAATTACCAGCAACACACTGACGATCAAGCCATCACGGTTACTATTGCCAGCACCTCACAGCTTATTCAGGTTGCCGCCGACCAAAGTGTGCTGGATGCTTTAATTGATGCCGGCGTCAATGCCAACTACAGTTGTAAAACCGGGCAATGTAAACAATGCGTCGTCGATGTTATTGACGGCGAGGTCGACCACCGCGATGTGGTACTCAGCACAGTCGAACAAAAAACACAATTTTGTCCCTGCGTATCACGATCAAAAACAAAGTATTTAACCATCAATATGTGAACTTTTATTTTTCACCTCTACGCTAACACTAGTAAATCGCTATAGGATAAATATATGAGTAACTCAGAAGCACGGCCGCCACTTCCCCCCTTTAACCATGAAGACGCGGTAATCAAAGCCCGCAAAGCCGAAGATGCTTGGAATACGCAAAACCCTGAGGCTATTGCCATGGCCTATACAGCGGATTCCCAGTGGCGCAATCGCTCGGAGTTTATTCAGGGCCGCGAGCAAATCATTGCCTTTTTACAACGCAAATGGGCTAAGGAATTAGAGTATCGTTTGATTAAAGAAGTATGGTGCCACACCGACGACCGTATAGCGGTGCGTTTTGTTTATGAGTGGCAGGATGAGGCTGGCCAGTGGTACCGCAGCCACGGCAATGAAAACTGGCAGTTTGATAAGCAGGGCTTAATGGCTGCCCGCCATGCGAGCATTAATGATGTGGCCATCACCGAACAGCAGCGCAAATTTCACTGGCCTTTAGGGCCAAGGCCCGAGAGCCACCCCGGCTTATCGGAGCTGGGCTTGTAGTGGATAAAAGTAGTCGGTGATAGGCGCGTTTATTCCAATACCGGATAGCCCTCAAGGCTACCGGTATTATTCATTAACAACTCTTTTAATTTGCCGCTTTGATGCAGCTTGATAAATTCTTCATTAAAGATGGCCAGCATTGCTTGGCCGTGGCTGCTTTTAGTAAATACCGCAAAACTAGGGGTTTTGATTACCCCTAATTTAATTTCAAAGTTTGCGGCCTCACCCGAGAGTTGTAATTCACGCTGTATATCGGCCTCATAATCCAGTATCGCGTCTATGCGCTGGTGGTTAAGCATTTTCACCAAGGATTTGAGCTTAGAAAGCTCCTTGTACTGTATGCTCACCGGCACAAATTCATTAAAATCATTGCCTAGCACCGCGCCTACTTTTTTATCGGCCAAAGACTCTAAGCCACTCCAAGTGGCAGCTAAAGCTGGGCTTATCGCCGCATCCACCACATCCATTTCTAAGGGCTGATCGGCATAGCTACCGGGTAGATTTTCACTCTTATAAACCCCCAGCACCACATCTGCTTTATCACTCTGCATCATTTCAACCGAGCGCTTATAAGGCACATACTTAACCACTACTTTAATACCACGTGGTTCATATATTGCTTTGAGTATATCGGTGTAATAACCACTGCCATCGGGATTACTAAAGTCCTCCCATATATCGGTAGCAACCACAATCTGCCCAGCAGCAAAACTTAAGCTTTGCAGACAGCTTAAAAAGAGTAGTGTTAGATAGCGACGATATTTCATTACACGGCCTATTTATTATCGATTAAGGGACTCAGTGCTAAACTGTACGTTTTTTATCCGTAGTTTAATACCCCTTTTTACCTTATATGCCCCTATTGGGGTAAAGGGCTGGCTAGCCGGCGTATTTAGGATTATCGCGTTATTTAATAGTAAACGTTGATGGGTTACGGCCTAGCCTTCTGCGCCTGATACGCACTATCATGGTAGCGCTACTCGCTGTATTCACCCGTAAGCGCAAACTCTATTAGGACGATTTATGCTTGTATCACGCCTGCTAACGGCCATGTTAATCATCGGCAGTATCTTAACCAGCCCAGCCTATGCGATAAGCGAATCCGAGCGCGCGATGCAGCTCTACGACGCTATTTATGACGAGGCGGTAGACCGCGATCCGGTATGGCAAACCTATTTAGGCATCAAAAAAGATTACAATAAGTGGAACGATATATCGGAGCAATTTTTACTGGCCGAAGTCAATCATGCCAAAAAAAACCTACAACGTTTGGCAACCATTGATACCACGCAACTAACGCCACAGGCCCTACTTAGCCATCAACTACTGAGCCTAAACCTGCAAAACCAAATTACCGATTATCCATGGCGCCATCACAGCTATCCGGTTAATCAAATGTTTGGTACCCATTCTGAAATACCTGCGTTTTTAATTAACCAACACAGCATCGCTAACCGGAAAGAGGCCTTAGATTATATCGCCAGGGTTGCAGCCAGCCAGCATTTACTGGCACAACTGATAGAGCAATTAAAAATCAGGGAGGCTAAGGGCATTATCCCCCCTAGCTTTGTCTTCCCCCATGTTATACGCGACGCCAAAAACTTAATAAGCGGCCAGCCCTTTAGCGAGGGCGAAGACAGTGCCCTGCTAGCTGACTTCAGCAGCAAGCTCAAGCCACTAAAGTTGGACGGCACTGAAGCCACGGCACTGCTTAAGCAACTTAAGCAGGCACTGCTCACCCAGTTACAACCCGGCTACCAACAACTCAGAGCCCACTTACAAATACTGCAGCAAAAATCTGATAGCCGCGCAGGGGTATGGAAGCTACCCGAGGGTGAAGCGTTTTATAATAATGCCTTAGCCCGTACTACCACGACTACGTTAACGGCAGATCAAATTCATACCCTAGGATTACAAGAAGTAGCACGCATACACGACGAGATGCGTGCGATTATGCAGCGGCTAAAATTTAACGGCAGCCTACAAGATTTTTTCACGTTTATGCGTGACGACCCACAATTTTATTACCCTAGTACTATGCTGGGCCGGCAACAATATTTAACCGAAGCCACTGCGCTTATTGATGATATGGCCGGCCGTTTAGAGCAATTATTTTTAACCCTACCCAAGGCCCCGCTAAAAGTTAAGCGAGTGGAAATCTTTAGAGAAAAGTCTGCCGGCAAGGCCTTTTACCAAATGCCCGCACCCGACGGTTCGCGACCCGGCATCTATTACGCCAACCTGCATGACATGGCCTCTATGCCCAACTATCAAATGGCGGCACTGGCCTATCACGAGGGTATACCCGGCCACCATATGCAAATAGCCATTAAGCAAGAAATGGACAGCCTACCTAAGTTTCGTAAATTTGAAGGCTATACCGCCTATACCGAAGGCTGGGGTTTATATGCCGAAATGCTGCCCAAAGAGCTAGGCCTATACCAAGACCCTTACGCCGACTTCGGCCGCCTAGCGATGGAGTTGTGGCGCGCCTGCCGCCTAGTGGTAGACACCGGCATACACGCTAAGCGCTGGACCAGGCAACAAGGCATAGATTACTACGCCAACAACACCCCCAACGCCTTAGCCGACGCGGTTAAAATGGTGGAGCGCCATATCGTCATGCCCTCACAGGCCACCGCCTACAAAATAGGCATGTTAAAAATTATTGAGCTGCGGGAAAAAGCCCGGCTGGCCTTAGGGGAACGTTTTGATATCCGCGAGTATCACGATGTACTGCTGCTTAACGGCGCCGTGCCATTAACGGTGCTGGAAACGCTAGTAGATAGCTATATCGCCAAACAGCTAGGCCCAGCACATTAAAACAAGCTAGGCTCAGCTTGCTGTAATAATTGGCTGGGACGCAGCAAGTGCTGGCTAATCAAGTCAATGGCCGCCTCGCTATCACGCTGTAATAACGCCGCCACCAGCTCATCGTGCTCTTGGCGGTTGGCGTGGTAGACGCTGCGCTCAGACATATTCTGGTTAAGCCACAGGTTGCGGTAGCGCGAGGCTTTTTCGTATAACGATCTGCGCACCTGCATCAAAGTGCCCGAGCCACAGCCGCTGGCTATAGCCGTGTGAAAAGCCTGATGGCGCAACTCCCACTCCTGCACGTCATCCGCCGCCTTTGCTAATAATTCCCCCGATTTATTCAACCGGTGGGAAGCCGCCACAATTGCTGCCTCCCAATTATCATCCCCGCGCGCTATGGCCTGCCTTACACACAGCGCCTCAATCTGGGCACGGGTATCATAAATATCCTTCATCTCTGCCAACGAGATAGGGTGCACCCTAAAACCACGTTGATTCTCTACCACCACTAGTTGTTCTACCAATAGCTGTGAGAGTGCCTCACGCAGGGGACTGACACCCACTTGATAGCGTTCTTTTAAGGTAGCCATTTTCAGCTTTTCACCGGGGCCAAAATAGCCATTGAGAATATCTTTTTTTAATTGACCTAATACCTGAGAGGCGTAATTGTCTGAATTTTCGGGCGCTGTAGTAGCGTATTGGGCAACGGTAGGCATGCAAATTCTCATCATTATTAGGCTAGCGGCCATTTTAGGCTTATTCGACACAAAAGTTAAATTACTCCGGCTTACATTTTTGTTGACATTAATCAATAATGTCGACATTATTGATCGCAACTACCCGCCAGCACAATTTATATGCCTAGCGGTAGGCCACATGAACACCAGGAGAAAGCCATGAACGCATTAGCCATACAACAACCTGCTTCCGTTAGCCCCATCGGCTTTACCATAGCTCCCTACCCCGCCAGCGAACGCCTGCAAGTGGTAACACTAAGCGCCGCAACCGTTAAAACCTTTAAAAGCAGCTGTGAAACCCTGTCTGTGCAAGCAGTGGAGTACAAGCCCTTCCTACGCTTTGCCTTGGCTGAAGCGCTGGATAAAATCACCGATTACAGCTTGGGTGCCTTTTTACACGCCACCCTACGCAACCGCAACACCGGCGGCTTCCTATTAGAATATGAAGGCCAGCCTACTGACGCTGAGCAAGCCAACCAAGAGGGCGACTTTCACGTACAGCTGTCTACCGCCATCTCCCATATGTGCGGTATCCCCAACCATGACGCCATGTACGGTAAATTCTACGCCCGCTTCACTGTAGAAAATAAAGACAACAGCGACAGCTACTTGCGCCAAGCGCACCGTCGTATGGAGCTGCACAACGACGGCACCTTTGTTAACGAACAAACCGACTTTGTGTTAATGATGAAGATGGCCGAAGAAAACATGGAAGGTGGCGACTCGCTACTATTGCACCTAGACGACTGGCAAGACCTTAATAAGTTTTACCACCACCCACTAGCCAAGCAAGCAATACAATGGGGTGCGCCACCTAGCAAGAACGTTACCACTAAGATTCATCATCCGGTATTTATTGATGAAGATGTTAACGGCAACCCGCAGCTTTCCTACATAGACCAATTTGCCGAGCCACAAAACCGCGCCCAGGGCTTATACTTACACGCCATGGGTGAGTCGCTAGAGAGCGAAGAAAACTGCATTAACGTGCGGGTTAAAGTAGGCTCTATGCTGGTGATACAAAACTATATGTGGCTACACGGCCGCGACAAGTTTGTTGCCCATGATGGTTTACGCCGCGAGCTATTAAGACAGCGTGGCCACTTCACTCGATAAGCTATTTTTTAAAACTTATAGCCATTTTTTTACTTTTTTGGAGCTAGCCCTGTGAGCGACGTAGATTACGATTACCTTATTATCGGCGGCGGCATCGTGGGGCTTGCTACCGCTATGCAGTTGCAGCAGCGCGACCCCAGCAAAAAAGTGCTATTGCTAGAAAAAGAAGATCAGTACGCCAAACATCAAACCGGCCACAACAGCGGCGTTATCCACGCCGGCGTTTACTATGCCCCCGGCAGCTTAAAAGCCGATTTTTGTAAGCGCGGCGTGGATGCCACACTTACGTTTTGCGCAGCAAATAATATCAAGGTAGAACAATGCGGCAAGCTACTAGTTGCCACCAACGACACCGAAGTTGAGCGCATGCAGGCCCTGTTTACCCGCTGCCAAGAAAATGGCTTAGACGTAGAGCTGTTATCACAAGCAGAGTTAAAAGAGCGCGAACCAAATATAGTCGGCCTAGGTGCCATCTTTGTAAAAACAACCGGCATCGTCAACTACCAACACGTCAGCATCGCCATGGCTAAGCAGTTTCAAGCACTGGGTGGTGAAGCGCGATTAAATACCGAAGTGACCGGCCTACAGGAAACCGCTGACAATATTAGGGTAACGGCGAACTGCGGCGGCGAGATTAAAACTATCACTGCAGGGTTTTTAATCACTTGTTCCGGCTTAATGGCCGACCGCACCACGCGCATGTTAGGTATAGAAACCGACTTCCAAATTATTCCCTTTCGCGGCGAATACTATCAACTACCCGCCAAGCACAACGATATTGTTAAGCATTTAATATACCCCATCCCCGACCCTGAGCTACCGTTTTTAGGTGTGCATCTCACCCGCATGATCGATGGCTCTGTCACCGTAGGCCCCAATGCAGTACAGGGCTGGAAGCGCGAAGGCTATGGCAAAATTAATATCAGCCTACGCGATGTCATGGATATGATTTGCTTTAAAGGCTTTTGGAAAGTATTACAGGCTAATTATAAAACCGGCTTAGTGGAAACCTGGAACTCTTGGTGGAAACCCGGCTATTTAAAGTTAGTACAAAAATACTGCCCGCAATTAACCCTAGCCGATTTAAAGCCCTACCCCGCCGGCATACGGGCACAAGCGGTATTAAGTGATGGCAGCTTAGTACATGACTTTTTATTCGCCGAAAGCCCACGTAGCCTGCATGTGTGTAACGCCCCATCACCGGCAGCCACCTCGGCTATTCCTATAGGTGAATTCATTGTCGCTAAGCTGCCTGCATAGTTTATAGCCGTGACAACCCTTAATTGTTAACATACTTTTAGATCACTCATGCTATAACAATTAAGGTTTTCACAATGAAGCCACTACTACTCTCCGCGTTTGTTTTCCCTGGCGCTGGTTATTTTCTGCTAAAAAAGCCGATACAGGGTGTTATCTCTGCGCTAGTAACTATTGCGGTACTCATCGTCTTTATTAAAGAAGCCGTCTACAAATCCAATATTATCAGCCAAGGTATAGTTAATGGCGAAATTGCTATCGATATAACCGCTATACAGCAAGCCGTACTCAATACACCGGGGCAAATATCGCCGCAAACCTTGGGCGCACTAAGCTGGCTGCTAGCTGCGGTATGGCTATGGGGCATGATAGATTGCTACCGATTGGCAAAAAAATTAAAGACTTAACACCCAACAGTTTGAATGTTTTTCCCCTTACCAGTTAGACCTCAATCACCCATATCTTAAACATACACTTTTAACTATAGCGATAGCGCTAAATTCGTTACGCTGCTTTAGTTCACCTTCGTAATTTTTTAGCATAAAAAAACCCCGCTGGTTTGCACCAGCGGGGTTTTAGCTAAGGCCGTAACGAATTACTTGTTAGCTTGTCTTTCTTTTTCAGCAGCGATAACTTCTTCAGATACGTTTGCTGGACAAGGGTTGTAGTGTGAGAACTCCATAGAGAACTGACCACGACCTGAGGTAATAGTACGCAAGTGACCGATGTAACCAAACATTTCTGATAGTGGCACGTCAGCTTTAATACGCACGCCGGTTACACCTGCTTCTTGGTCTTTAATCATGCCGCGACGACGGTTTAAGTCACCGATTACATCACCTACGTGATCATCAGGCGTGAACACGTCTACCGCCATGATAGGCTCGATCAACTGTGGTCCAGCCTTAGGCATGGTTTGACGGAAAGCACCTCTAGCAGCAATCTCAAACGCAACCGCAGACGAGTCAACCGCGTGGAAGCCACCGTCGTACAATTCAATTTCAACGTCTAATACCGGGAAGCCCGCTAATGGACCTTGGCCCATCATGCTCTTAAAGCCTTTCTCGATAGCTGGGAAGAATTCCTTAGGAACGTTACCACCCACAACCTTAGACGCAAAAGTAAAACCAGAACCCACTTCGCCAGGTCTGATGCGATAATCGATTTTACCGAACTGACCAGAACCACCCGATTGTTTCTTGTGGGTGTAGCTGTCTTGAGTTTCTTGAGTAATAGTTTCGCGGTAAGCAACCTGTGGCTTACCTACATCTAGCTCAACGCCATAGGTACGCTTTAAGATATCAACTTTGATATCCAAGTGTAATTCACCCATACCTTTCAGAATGGTTTCGCCTGAATCTTCATCAGTTTCAACAATAAAGGTGGGATCTTCAGCAACCATCTTACCGATCGCCAAACTCATTTTCTCAACACTGGCCTTATCTTTAGGCGCAACAGCGATAGAAATTACTGGCTGCGGGAAAATCATAGGCTCTAGAGTACAAGGGTGCTTAGGATCACACAGAGTGTGGCCTGTTTGTACATTCTTCATACCCACAATAGCGATGATGTCGCCGGCGTGAGCAGAGCTTATCTCGGTACGCTCGTCGGCGTGCATCTCAACCATACGGCCAACACGCTCAGTTTTACCGGTGAATGAGTTAAGGATGCTATCACCCTTGTTCAAGGTGCCGGAATAAATACGGATAAAGGTTAACGCGCCATAGCGGTCATCCATTATTTTAAAGGCCAATGCACGTAAAGGCTCATCAAGCGATACCAAGGCTAATTCACCGTTAGGCTCGCCAAATTCGTCAGTCAAAGGCTGAGGTTCAACCTCAGTAGGCGAAGGCAAGTAGTCTACAACCGCATCCAATACTAATTGTATACCTTTGTTTTTAAACGCAGAGCCACAGTAAGTGGGGAAGAAGTCTAGCGCGATGGTACCTTTGCGTATGCAACGCTTGATATCGTCTATCGCAATCTCTTCGCCGTCCATGTAGGACATCATCAGATCGTCGTCTTGCTCAACCGCAGTCTCAATTAACTTCTCACGGTATTCAGCTACTAGTTCAACCATGTCAGCGGGAACGTCTTTAACTTCATAGTTTTCAGGCAGGCCTGAATCATCCCAAATAAATGCTTTTTGAGTAAGAACATCAACCACACCGACGAATTGGTCTTCTGTGCCTATAGGCAGTGTCATAACCAGCGGGTTAGCACCCAATACTTTTTCTACCTGTTTAACAACACGTAAAAAGTCAGCGCCTAAGCGGTCTAATTTGTTTACGAAAATAACACGGGCAACTTCTGAGTCGTTGGCATAGCGCCAGTTAGTTTCTGACTGTGGCTCTACACCACCAGAACCACAGAACACACCTACACCGCCATCGAGTACTTTTAAAGAACGGTAAACTTCTACAGTGAAGTCAACGTGCCCTGGGGTATCGATGATGTTGAAGCGATGGTCTTTCCAGAAACAGGTAGTCGCTGCTGACTGTATGGTTATACCACGCTCAGCTTCCTGCTCCATAAAGTCAGTAGTTGATTCACCGTCGTGAACCTCACCGGTTTTGTGGATTTTACCGGTCAATTTCAAAATACGCTCAGTCGTTGTGGTCTTACCCGCATCAACGTGTGCGAAGATACCTATGTTTCTGTAGTGTGATAATTCTGCCATTGCGTCACTCAATATGTCAGGGGAAAAATTGCGGCGAAGTATACAGGATTTTCCAAGCATTGTTGAAAAAATTATCAACATAACGACCCCGTCACTACCTGCGATGGCAGCCTAAAAGAGTCGCTAAGTGCTTGTTTTCAAAACAGGAAAGGCTTGCCTGCGCAAGCCTTTGATTTCATTGAACAAAAAACAACCGCCGTAGCGGACGGGAAGGATTAGCCGTAGTAATCCGCGCCTAATCCACCAAACCTTTAGCCCTAAGTTCGCCTATCTCTGCCTCACTATAACCCAGCTCAGCCAGTATTTCTTCGCTGTGTTCACCCAGCAACGGCGGCGGCTGCTCAGTAGTCACCGGTGTGCGGCTTAATTTCATCGGGCTACCCACCAGTTCCAAGCTGTCATTGTACGGATGCTTAACCCGTGTGCGCATATCGCGCGCCAGCACTTGTGGGTCAGCCATCACCTTATCGATGCTGTTGACTGGGCCACAAGGCACGCCCCTAGCGGTTAGCTCCTCCAGCCAGTAGCTTTCACTGTGCTGGGCAACTAACGCCGTTACCTGTGCACACAACGCCTCACGATTGTGTACGCGGGCCTGGTTAGTTGCATACTCCGCTTGCTCGGCCAATTCGGGCCTGCCCGCTAGCTCGCAAAAACTGGCAAACTGCTTGTTGTTACCCACCGCCAAGATGATAAAGCCATCACTGGTGGCAAAGGCTTGATAGGGCACAATATTGGGGTGGGCATTGCCTAAACGGCCAGGCACGATATCACCCACCAAGTAATTACTGGCTTGGTTGGCCAACATGGCCACCTGTGAGTCCAGTAAGGCCATATCTATATGCTGGCCCAGCCCCGAGCGCTGGCGCTCTAGCAGGGCGCCCTGTATCGCGATGGTGGCATAGAGGCCAGTAAAAATATCGGTAACTGCCACCCCCACTTTTAAAGGGCCGCCCTCAGGCTCGCCGGTAATACTCATCAAGCCACCCATGCCTTGTATCATAAAGTCATAGCCAGCACGTTTTTGATAGGGGCCGGTGTGGCCAAAGCCGGTGATAGAGCAATACACCAGGCGCGGGTTAATAGCGCTGAGGCTAGCGTAATCTAAGCCGTATTTTTTCAGGCCACCGACCTTATAATTTTCCAGCAACACATCCGACTCGGCAACCAGCTTTTTAATCACTGCCTGTCCCTCTGGCGAGGTAATATCGAGAGTGAGCGATCGCTTACCGCGGTTGGTGCAGAGGTAATACGCGGACTCAGAAGTGGGGTTACCTTCATTATCGGCAAGAAAGGGTGGGCCCCACTTACGGGTGTCGTCACCCTCGCCAGGCCGCTCAACCTTAATGACATCGGCACCCAAATCAGCCAAGGTTTGGCCAGCCCAAGGGCCCGCCAAAACGCGACTCATGTCTAGAACTTTGTAACCGCTTAGGGGTGAGGACATAGTAGGTGAGTCTCTAGTTAGACAGTCGCTAGTCGCTAGTAAACAGTATCTAGTAGCTTGTGCTTCCACTAGGAACTAGCGACTTTGAACTAGGAACTGATTCTAAAAGAACGACTGTATGCCTGTTTGCGCACGGCCCAGAATCAAGGCGTGAATATCAGATGTACCTTCATAAGTATTCACCACTTCCAAGTTCACCATATGACGCATCACTGGGAACTCATCAGAAATACCGTTACCGCCGTGCATATCACGGGCTTCACGGGCGACTTCCAAGGCTTTTTGACAGCTATTGCGCTTCAACATTGAGATAAGCTCAATACCCATTTTGCCTTGGTCTTTCATAGACGTGGCGCGCCAGCAACCCATCAAACCCAAGGAAATATCAGTTTGCATGATGGCTAGTTTCTTTTGAATTAACTGGTTGGCCGCTAATGGACGATCAAACTGTTTGCGGTCCATGGTGTACGTACGGGCGGCATGCCAGCAATCTTCGGCGGCGCCTAAGGCACCCCAAGCTATGCCTAAACGAGCGCTGTTTAAGCAACTGAACGGGCCTTTCAAGCCTTCAACACCAGGCAGTAAGTTTGCTTCGGGGACGAACACTTCGTCCATCACGATTTCACCGGTGATAGAGGTGCGCAGCGCTAGCTTACCTTCAATTTTAGGTGCCGACAGGCCTTTCATGCCTTTGTCTAAAATAAAGCCGCGGATTTTTCCGTCGTCAGTTTTGCCCCACACAATAAAAACATCGGCTACCGGCGAATTGGTAATCCACATTTTTGCGCCGGATAGGCTGTAACCGCCCTCTACCGTGCGAGCGCGGGTAATCATGCTGCCGGGGTCAGAGCCGTGATCAGGTTCGGTTAAACCGAAGCAGCCTATCCACTCGCCTGTCGCTAATTTAGGTAAGTACTTCTCTTTTTGCGCTTCGGTACCAAACTCGTTGATAGGGTGCATCACCAAGCTAGACTGCACGCTCATCATAGAGCGGTAGCCAGAATCCACACGCTCGACTTCGCGGGCAATCAAGCCGTAAGCCACGTAGCTCACGCCGGGGCAGCCGTAACCCTCGATGGTGGGGCCCAATAAACCCAATTCACCCATCTCTTTAAAAATCTCTAAGTCGGTGTGCTCGTTAGCAAAGGATTCTCTAACCCGAGGCAGCAACTTTTCTTGGCTGTATTGTCTGGCCACGTCACGCACCATGCGCTCTTCTTCAGTGAGCAGGTCGTCCAACAAGAATGGATCTTCCCAATTAAATTTACCGTATTGACTCTTAGACATGCCTGACTCCTATCGAAAATCTCTGCCGTTTTATGGGCTAGTGTTTTGGCTAAATACCGCGCCTCTCTTCACCTTAGCTGATTGTGCAGAGCCTGCTCGGCGGATGTTATACCGCTGTAAATTGTACAAACTGTAGCCCAAACAACCTATAAGCGATAATATATACTTTATATTTGATCTATATATTTTATATATGCCAATATCACGAGAACGCCATGGATAATCGTCAATTACAAATCTTTCAGTGTGTCGCCAGCCAGCTCAGCTTTACCCAGGCGGCCAAGGCCCTGCATATGGCGCAGCCTGCTGTTAGCATTGCGATAAAAAAATTGGAAAGCGAACTCAACAGCCAATTGTTTGACCGCGCCGAAAAGAAAATCAGCCTCACCCCCGAAGGGCAGGTATTGCTAGAACACGCCAATCGCATACTGGACCAATTCCAGCAGGCACGCTTAGCCATGGCAGAGCTATCGGGGTTAACTGTAGGTGAGGTGAAGCTATGCACCTCGGCCATGCTGGGCTCTTATTTTTTACCCGACAAGCTCAGCAAGTTTCGCAACCGCTACCCCGGTATTAAATTGCAACTACTAGGCGAAGGCACCAGCCGTGCGGTGGAGTTACTGGCGCAAGGCGAGATAGACCTAGGCATAGTCAATATGGATACCGTGCCTAACAGCCTGCAGGCCGTCCCTTTAATGCGGGAAGAAATCGTTATCTGCGTCAAAGAGGATGATGAATTTGCCCAACAAGCACATATTCCTTTTGTTGACTTTGCTCAACGCGACTTAGTTATTTACAGCCAAGGCTATTATCTGCGTGAGCAATTAGAAAAACTGGCCAAGCAACAGCACAGCGCACTGCATGTAGGCATAGAGACTAATTTACTGCGGCCGCTATTCAATTTCGTGCGTGAAAACTGCGGCATTAGTGTGTGCTTAAAACAAGTGTTGTACGATGAGCCTGGCTTGGTTGGCATACCCTTTGAAGAGCCTTTCTTTTTAAACTTGGGGCTGGCCTACCATAAAAACCGCTACCTACCCAAAGCCGGGCGGGCACTATTTGATTTTTTACACCAAGATGCCAAACAGACGTAAACGCTGTTTGCCAGACTATATAAAACAGGCTCAAGCCCATATTTATTAAAGGGATTACTTCATGCTAGAACACATCACCCTCATGCTGGCATTGCTAGGCGTATTGTCACTGCTATGCCAATGGCTGGGCTGGGCGCTGCGATTGCCAGCCATACTGCCCTTATTGTTGTGTGGCCTGTTGCTGGGGCCAGGCATAGGCTTTTTAAATCCTGATGCCTTATTGGGCGACCTACTATTCCCCATTATCTCCTTAGGGGTGGCAATAATTCTGTTTGAGGGTGCACTTACCCTCAATTTTAAAGAAATTAAAAATCACGGTGCCATGGTCACTCGGCTAGTCACCTTGGGCACCCTTATTACCTGGCTGTGTATTAGCGTGGCCACCCGCTATTTATTTGATTTCAGCTGGCCGCTGGCCATTTTATTTGGCGCCTTAGTCGTGGTCACCGGCCCCACGGTGATAGTGCCCCTACTCAGAAGCGTGCGTCCCAAAAAAGAACTGGCCAGCATTTTGCGCTGGGAAGGCATAGTGATAGATCCTATCGGCGCCTTATTAGCCGTTCTGGTTTTTGAATTTATGGCCGTCGCCTCTACCCCCGCCACCCATGTATTGCAAGCCTTGGCGTATATGTTAGTGCTGGGCTTTGGCTTGGGAGCCTTTGCCGGCTACGCGGTAGGCCGCCTGCTAAACAGCCGCCTGCTGCCCCATTATTTAAGAAATACTGCCGTGCTCACTATTATGCTGGCGGTTTTTGTAGGCTCTAACACCATACAAGAAGAATCAGGCTTATTATCGGTAACCGTGATGGGCATCTGGCTGGCCAATATGCGCGGCGTTGATATCGATGACATTATCGAGTTTAAAGAAACCTTAACGGTGTTATTAATTTCCGCGCTGTTTATTTTACTGGCCGCACGCTTAGACTCTGCCGCATTATTAAGCTTGGGCTGGGAAGGGCTGGCGCTGCTGGCCGTGGTAATGTTAATTGCGCGCCCCATAAGTATTTGGTGTTGCGGTTATAACACCGGCCTTAGCGCGCCCGACAAATGGTTTTTAAGCTGGGTAGCCCCTAGGGGCATAGTGGCCGCGGCGGTTTCATCACTGTTCGCCATTAAACTAGAGGCGCAGGGCATAGCAAACGCCAATCTAATCGTGCCCTTGGTATTTTTAATTATTATTGGCACCGTGGTCATACAAAGCTTAACCGCCGGCCTATGGGCCAAAACCTTGGGCATAAAAACCGGCTCCCCTCAGGGATTGCTCATCTTTGGCGCCTCGGCCTTTTCGCGCGCGCTGGCAAAAGTGTTAATAAGCAAAAACATTACCGTCATATTAGCGGACAATAACTATGACAATATTAAACGGGCCCGCATGGATGACATCCCCATTTACTTTGGCAACCCCACCTCTGAGCATGCTGAGCTGCAAATTGATTTATCGC
Organism: Dasania marina DSM 21967; assembly: GCF_000373485.1. Lineage (NCBI taxonomy): Bacteria > Pseudomonadati > Pseudomonadota > Gammaproteobacteria > Cellvibrionales > Spongiibacteraceae > Dasania > Dasania marina. The sequence continues at coordinate 850,216 of NZ_KB891575.1, read as the reverse complement.
AGATTGGCCGCGTTCTTATCATGTCACCCTATCGCCAGCTCAACCCCTTAGTTAACTTTCACTATCAAGATATTTTAGGGGCCGATAAGGTCTTTGGCCTTAATAATGTAGACCCTAATAACAAGCAAGCGAGACATCAGTTTTCTGAATCTTATTTACAGAGGCTGCGCTTATTTGGCGATGCAGTTTCTTACTCTAAGCTAGCCACCCTAATGGCAAAAGGCGCGATCATTAAAAGCACGCAAATCAATGAAAATTACAGCTATGCTGATTTTCGCGCCAGCTACGGCGACAGCGCCCTGCCCCTGCTTTATATAGAAAATGAAAAAGTGCGCATCATTACCGCCGATAACGGCGATAACATACCCGCCCAGGTTGAACTCATCAGCCTACTACCCAGCGAAGCACAGCAGCCTATAAAAGCGCCTGCTGCTACCGCATAAAAACCACTACAGCCACATCCCCAGAGCCGCGGCAGCAATGCCGCCAAGCCTATTTTTACGCCACAATACTAAACGTTCGTACAATTAATAGGCATTGCTGGCAGGTGTTGATACAAGTTATTTACAAACCCATCTTTTATGGCCTCTATTTTTTATTTAAGAAACAGTATGTTACGTTCCACGTCATTCTGTAAGTAACATCAGTTACAGTTATTTAATATCTCTTATTGAACAAACGTATAATATGTGGAATAGTGGGGCATTAAAATACCCACCATAAATACCGGCCTAGCATTAAACAGATGCCTTCGCCCTCGGTGTTTTACTGCTAATAATGACAATGAGGATACTCCACGCTATGAAACAACAGGCTTTCAAGCAAAAACTATTAGCTAGCATCATAGGATTGGTTGCGGCTCACAATGCCAGCGCCAACACCTTAATGCTGGAAGAAATGGTCGTGACCGCACAAAAGCGTGCCCAAACGCTGCAAGAAGTCCCTATAGCCGTATCGGCCTTTAGCGACAACTTTATGGTAAAAACAGGCGTAAAAGATGTCCGCGGTTTAGTGGCCTTAACCCCAGGGTTTGCTGGTGCCACCGAAGATAGCTATATAGATGGCATGTCTATGCGTGGTATTAGCACCAACGACTTTGGCGTGGGCGGTGATCCTTCTATCGCCATGTTCCAAGACGGTTTCTGGATGGGTCGCAACGGTGGCGTGCAATCGGCTTACTTTGATGTTGAGCGTGTAGAAATTGTTAAAGGCCCACAGGCAACCCTATTTGGTCGTAACGCCATTGCCGGTGCTATCAGTGTCACTACCAAAAAACCGATTGAAGAATTTGAAGGTAAAGTCAAATTAGGTTTAGCCGAAAACGATCACATTGATTTAACCACCACCGTCAATATCCCTCTCACTGATAACGTTTACTTTCGTGGCAGTGTCTATGGCGCCAGAGATAATGGCTGGCTAGAAAACTTAGAAGGCGGTGACGATTACGGCTACCACGAAAACAGTGGCACCCGCTTAGCACTACGCTATGCCGGCGAAACCGTTGATGCCACCCTTACCGCTAGCTATGAAGACCGCGAACAAAACTCTTCTCTTTATTGGGACGCCACCGACAACTTAGGCCTAAACACCCCTAAAGATAAAGTGCGCTCAGAGTTGAAAGGCGAAGACGCGTTAGACGACGCTGAAATTGCCAGCATTGTCGCTAATGTGGAAATCGAATTAAACGATAGCGTGACCTTAACCTCTATTACCGGTTGGAAAACATTTAACCACAACTACTTAGAAGATACTGACGGCGGCCCACGCTTTATTGTGCACTATGCCAGCAACACGGAAGATACCTACTACAGCCAAGAGTTTCGCCTAAATGGTGTTACTGAAAACATTACTTGGTTTGCTGGTGTTAGCGCTTATAAAGAAGATATCGATGCCGAGCTAGGTTACGACTACAACGAAGATGAATTGTGTGCGGCTATCTCACGCACCGATGTTGATTACTTTCCCGGTGGCCCGGTAGAAAACTGTAGCGATCCTGCTTTTTATCAAGATTACTGGGGGGTAATGACCGCACCAGCACCCGGCGAAACCTTAGATTTTGTTGCTGAGCACATGCTCAATGAAGTTGAAGCCAACGGCGCTGCACTTTACGGCGATTTAACCTTTCATGTTAACGAAGCGCTAGATGTAACGGTAGGCGCACGTTACACCCAAGACACTAAAAAAATGACGGCCAGCGCTCCAGCCGTTGATGGCTGGTTAGGCAACAACATCAATACCCTAGGCCCTGTTGCAGAATCCTCTGACCAAGATACCTGGGATGAAACCACCTTTCGCCTAGCGGTTAACTACCAGCTTAACGACGACATCTCTTTCTACACAAGCTTTAGCGAAGGTTATAAAAGCGGCGGCTTCAGTAGCTTTGGATTTAATGCCGACACAGGCGAGCCTGACTCATTTGACCCCGAGTTAGTCGACAGCTATGAAGTAGGTGCCAAAACCCAATGGCTAGATAACCGTTTGCACTTTAATGCCGCCTTGTACTACTTCGAATATGAAGATATGCAACTGTCTTACTTTGAGGGCGGCTCAACCTTAGTGGCTAACGTGGGCGCAGCAGAAGTTACCGGTATTGAATTAGATGCCCGTTATTTAATTAGCGAAAACTGGGAAATAACGGCCACGGCGTCTTACCAAGACTCTGAGATAGTTGAAGATAAGTCTCTGGAAGCCATCGGGGCTTGTGTCGATTGTAAAGGTAATCAATTGCCCTTGGCGCCAGAGTCAGGCGCGTCGTTGATTGCTACTTACACCTTGCCTGTTACTAGTGGCGAGTATTATGGATCCGTAGAAACATTGTATTCTTCCGATCAATACAGTGACTTAGATAACCAAAAGCACATTGCCCAAGACAGCTGGACGCAAGTTAACTTACGCCTAGGTTACGAGTCTAACGATGCGTGGACGGCTACCTTATGGGTAGAAAACCTCAACAACGACGAGCACTTTGAGCGCGGCTGGGCAAACTTTGGTTACGGCTTTAATGATTTGCAGACGTGGATATCCAAGCCACGCACTGTAGGCGTAGATCTCAGCATGAGTTTCTAAGCACTAACGGTTATTTAAAGGGTCGCTTGCGGCCCTTTTTTTATGCGCAGCCATTTATGACAGCGCTACCCTAATTGGGGCATGTTCACGAGGCCTACGCTTAGTTAGCCTCTATCACACACAGTACACAACACAAACGCGGTACAATCTTTCAAACAGGAGTATTGCCGATGACTAAGCACCAACCCACAACAAACCTTGGTATTAGCACTGCCGTGGCCGAAGACGGCGAACGCGTCACCGATATCATTGCCAATGCCTTTAGTCATGACCCACTCTGGCGCTGGAGCTTTCCCAAAGATGAAGCCCGCCGATATTTTTTAAACCTCATTGTTAACAGCGCGCTGCGTTATCCCTGCGTTTATACTACCGGTAAATTTGAAGCCGCCGCCGTGTGGATACCGCCCGAGGGCACCGAGTTACTACCCGAACATGAGCAACAGCTACCGGATATTTTCAAAAAATTAGTCGGCGATAGAGCCGATGCCGTAGAAGAACTTTTCAACCACTTTGATAGCGTTCATCCGCGCAGCCCACCGCATTATTATTTAAGCTTACTAGCAACCCATGATGATTATCGAGGCCGCGGCCTAGGCATGGCATTATTACAAGAAAATTTGGATAGGCTGGATGCGATACATATGCCCGCCTATTTAGAGTCCAGCAACCCCGCCAACGACAAACGTTATCAATCCGTAGGGTTTGAACCTACAGGCCGTTACCAAGCACCTAACAACGGCCCGGTGTTTACCGGCATGTGGCGGGAGAAACGCTAAGTCTTCCCCAGTCTCTAGTCTCTAGTCTCTAGTCTCTAGTCTCTAGTCTCTAGTCTCTAGTCTCTAGAAAGCATTACAAAAAATAATTTTTATAGCAATCAGTATCAACGCTATGCCACCTAAGCGTTAGGCTTTGTTCTACTAGGAACTAGGAACTAAAAATCTACAGCCATAACATTTTAAAACCTATAGCTATTAACACTATGCCGCCCAACAACTCGGCTTTACTCTCTAAATACGTACCGGTTTTAGCGCCTACAAAAACACCAAACCAACTAAAAATAAAAGTCACCAAGCCTATTATAAAACAAGCCATAAAAGGATTAACCGCCAACACAGTTAAACTAAAACCTGCCGCCAGTGCATCGATGCTAGTCGCTATGGCCAGCATTAACATCACCCGGTGAGTGATGATGGCAATGTCGTCTTCTATACCTTCGGCAAAAGATTCGTAAATCATCTTGGCGCCGATTAATAACAGTAATAAAAAAGCTATCCACGACGCATAGGTTTGCACCCAACCCAAAACACTCTTACCGCCCATATAACCTAACAGCGGCATTAAGCCCTGAAAAAAACCAAAGTACAGTGCCGACATCAACGCCAAGGTGGTTGTTTTTTTCTGATGTTTTGAACCTAAACCTATAGCCACTGCAAAGGCATCCATACTTAATGCCAAGGCTAAAATAATAACATCTACCACGTCGTAAAAACCTATTGACTAAAGTAGCGCGAACACGCTACTTGTTATTGTTATGGCTGCCATCACACAGCGGTTGATTCGCCGTTTCCTTGCAGCCGCAAAAAAATACCCGTTTACTCTCGTCCGCCACATATTTTATTGGCGTAAATTCTGTGCCTTTATGGGAGCCATCACAAAAAGGCTGGTTGCTGCTCTGCCCACAGGCGCACCAAAAATAAGCCTTAGTTGCGGTAACGTCTACCCCATAAGGTGTATCTGAAACTCTCACTGCTTTGCTCATACTCTATCTCCTTTAGCTTGGCCATCATGGTTTATTCCCCCGCCAATACGTCACAGCGGTACACGGCCTCGGCGCTAGTCTTTAATGTAGCAGCTAAACGCGGCAGTACTTGTTGCATATGCTCAAACAAGCCCCAGGGCGGATTAATCACTATCATGCCCGATGAGGTCATACCGTGGCCTGCAGCGTCAGGGGCTAAGCCCAGCTCAAAACGCTGTATATCTTTAATGCCGGTTGCCAACAAGGATCGCTCTAAACGGTTAATGGCTGGCCTATCCACCACCGGATACCACAGCGCATAAATACCGTTAGCAAATTTTTTATAGGCTTGGGCTATTGCCTCCACCACTTGCTCGTAATCCGATTTTATTTCATAGGAGGGGTCTATTAATATCAGCCCCCGCCGCGACGCCGGCGGCAGGTGTGAGAGCAAGCCTTTCAGGCCATCAGCGCACATCACTTTCGCCCGTTTACTGTAGCGGGTGCTATTAATATTATTACGCAACATGTCAACGTCGCTGGGGTGTAATTCATAGAGCCAGGCATTATCTTTAGCGCGTAAATACTGCATGGCCAATAACGGCGAGCCTGGGTAGTAGCGCAACTCGCCATCGTCATTGCAGGCCGCAACAGCGTTTAAATACGCACTTAGCTCTGGCCACTGCTCGGGCTGTAGTTTGGCTATGCCTTCTTTATATTCACCCAGCTTTTGGGCATGCTCGTTGTCTAGGTCAAACAGGCCCGCGCCGGAATGGCTATCGATATAATCAAAGGGCTTATCTTTTTTAATCAAGTGCTCAAGCACGGCGATTAAAACACTGTGCTTTAAAATATCGGCAAAATTGCCAGCATGAAAGGAATGACGGTAGCTTAACAAAGCAAAATCCTATTTATCCGCGAAAGGTTACACAGGCCTAGACATATTGGCTATGGCAGCCATTATAACGGCTAAGCTTGTATTTGACGCGTCTTTGTTAGGATTACCCTTGAAATATTGCGGCCTGTGACGACCGCTCTTTTCACTAACGGCTGGCGTTTTTCTTTTGTTCATACATTAGCTTATCGGCCTCTGCCATCATCTCCTCTACACTAATCAAATGATCGGCGGAAAAACTGATATGGCCAACGCTGTATTCTATATCGTAGCCGCGTTGCGCTGCTTGATTAACCTCGTCCAAATTAGCTGCTAAACGCTCTAGCACCTGCTGTACAGCTGCATCATCAGTATCGCTAAGCAAAGCCACAAATTCATCGCCACCGATTCTGGCGAATACGTCAGACTCGCGAAACACTTCGCGCATCACATTGGTAAAGGTAATTAATGCTCTGTCACCTTCAGCATGACCATAAGTATCGTTAATAGGTTTAAATTTATCCAAATCGAACAGCATTACAGTGACAGGTAATTTTTTGCGTTTGCATAAATTAACCGTATGCTCCGCCAGCGTCATAAACCCACGCCGATTAGATATCATCGTTAATTCGTCTAGGGTGGCCAATTGTATCGCCGCTATTTCCTGTTCAGCCATGGCAGCTAAGTCAGTCAGCAGCTGGATATCTTCTTCATCTAATTCACGGGGTTCTTTGTCTATTAAACAAAGCGTTCCTAGTTTACTGCCGTTGCTTACTTTTAACGGGCAGCCTGCATAAAAACGAATATTAGGGGCCTCTAATACCAAGGGGTTATCTTTAAAACGTTCATCATCTAGGGCGTTGGGAATAATAAAAGCACCTTCACCCAAAATGGCGTGGCCACAGAAAGAGATGTCACGCGGCGTTTCTTCTGCATCCAAGCCCTGCTTAGACTTAAACCATTGCCTATCGCTATCTACCAAACTCACTAAAGAGATAGGCACACCAAACATACGCTTTGCCATGCGGGTTAAGCGATCAAAGCGCTCTTCGGGTGCTGAATCTAATATCTTAAGTGCCCGTAAGGTCTCTAGGCGCCTCTGCTCATCTTCGGGAATTTCTGGGCTTATCATTATTACATCCTGATAGTAAAAACTTGCGGTTAAGCACCACAGTGTAGCTGACTATAGGTAAACTTCGAACCCATATTCTCACCGCAAAAACACGGTACTTAGATCACAACTAATACCCCTGCTGGGGTGAAATGCCAGCTCATTTGGCAAGATTCACCCTTTTATAAGCACTGGCAAACGCTACACTAGTGAGCTAATACCTACATTGATACGCGCCCTAGGGCAACCACAGCAATAATAAAAGAGGATAGCCCCATGCTCATCGGTAACATGATGGATTTTCAACTCACCATCAACAGCGTTATGCGTCACGGGCGTACCTTATACGGCCAACAAGAAATTGTGTCTGTGACTGCCGACAACCCTTTGCACCGCTACACCTACGAAGATGCCTTTGCCCGTGTTAGCCAGCTAGGCCATGCCTTACAAACGATGGGACTGACCCTAGGTGACAGGGTAGCAACCCTCGCTTGGAATGATTATCGTCACTTAGAGATTTATTACGGTGTCTCTTGTTCAGGTCTAGTGTGCCACACCATCAACCCACGCCTGTTTCCCGAGCAATTGCTTTACATTGTTAACCACGCCGAAGATAAGGTGCTAATGGTTGACCTATTACTCTTCCCCCTAATAGAAAAACTACGCGATAAGATGCCCACGGTTGAGCGCATTATAGTAATGACCGATGAAGCGCATATGCCGCAAACAGAGTTAGAGGTTGAATGCTACGAAACCTTGTTAGCAGGCCGACCCACCGACTTTAGCTTCCCTGAGTTTGATGAAAATACGGCCAGCTCATTGTGTTACACCTCCGGCACCACCGGCGACCCTAAGGGTGTGTTATACAGCCACCGCTCTACCGTTTTACATTCTATGGCTTGTACGTCTTCCGCATCGTTTGGTTTAAATTCTCGCCACACCATGATGCCGGTAGTGCCCATGTTTCATGTTAACGCTTGGTCTATGCCCTACGCCTGTATTATGGCGGGCAGCAAAATTGTTTTCCCGGGCCCCAAAATGGCCGATGGCGCAGTGCTCACGCAATTAATTAACCACGAAAAAGTAACGCTGGCTGCAGGCGTACCCACCATTTGGTTAGCGTTATTAAATTACTTGCGAGAAAATAATCTCACCGTCGATAGTTTACAAGCCGTCACTATCGGCGGTGCGGCCACACCGCGCAGCATGCTAGAAGAGTTTGAACAAACCCATAAGGTAACGGTCAACCCAGCATGGGGCATGACAGAAACCAGCCCACTGGGGACCTTTAATTCGGTGCGGCCGGAAATTGAAAACCTAGCCGCCGAGGAGCTAATGCCCTACCGGCTAAAAGCCGGCCTACCCCCTTACGGCGTAGAACTAAGTATCAGAACCCCCGAAGGCATAGAGCAACCTCGCGATGGCAAAAGCTTTGGTAACCTAGGCATTAAAGGCCCCTGGGTAGCCTCACAATATTATCGCAACGATAACAACATCGTCGACGATAAGGGCTTTATGGATACCGGCGACATCGCCACTATTGATGAATACGGCTATATGCAAATTACCGACCGCTCAAAAGACGTTATTAAATCCGGCGGCGAATGGATTAGCTCTATAGACTTAGAAAACGCTTGCACCAGTCACCCAAAAATTGCCGAAGCTGCCGTGATTGGGGTTTATCATCCCAAGTGGGATGAACGGCCTTTAGTCATAGCGGTTGCTGCAGGTGATGATACATTATCAATAGAAGAACTTAATGCTTATTTAGAAAAGCATGTCGCCAAATGGTGGCTGCCCGATGATGTGATGTATGTCGATGAGTTGCCCCATGCGGCTACGGGCAAGCTAGATAAGAAAGTGTTGCGTGAGCAGTTTAAAGATCACGCCCTGCCCACAGCGTAATAACAACCGCGGCCGGCACGATACTATTTAGCGGTTAATTTCAACACTGTAGGAAATATCTATCGTCGGTTTTAGCATCAAACAAACATGGCAGTATTTTGCTATCGCATTGTCTGCTGCGGTTTTAATTTGCGCTTCGCTAACATTACTGGCCGTTACAGTAAAATGTAGATTCGCCGTTTTGTATAAGCGCGGTTCTTGCTCGGTTAGAGTGTAAGTGACGGTATTAGTTAAAGCCTGCACCTCTACACCTTGTTCTTGCAAACCCATCACCACATCGGTGGCGCTACAACTACCTAAGGCCGATAATAATAACTCCGTGGGGCAAGGCGCTGTTTCATTATCGGCATCTACTGCTAGAGTAAAACCCTTTTCGGTTGTTACGCTAAATTGGCAGTCTTTTTGCCAAGACACGTCAATACTCATTACGACTCCTGTTTATTTTCTAACGTATACACTGCGCCGCTACCATAGCTTATACGGCAACGACACTAAACTCACATTATAATAGCGTGCATCGCCAGTCACCTCTGGCCCCAGCCAATCCGGTTTTGCAAAGGCTTCGTCTTCAGCGCTTAGCTCTATCTCGGCAACACACAAGCCCTGGTTATCGCCGTGAAAAATATCCACCTCCCAAACATGCGGCCCTAAGGGAAACTCGTAACGGGTTTTATCAACAAAAGGGCTTTGGCATAACTCGCTGAGCATGGCTTGCGCGTCGTCCATGGGTATGGGGTATTCAAATTCTGAGCGCACCGCGCCACGAGTTTCACCTTTAAGGGTTAAAAAAGCCTGTTCGCCTTTAACTCTTACCCGCACCGCAGTTTTAGTGGCGGTGGGGATATAACCCTGCTTTATCACTATGCCCTTGCTGGGCAAAGTAAGCTTGCTTAGGTCTATTAAAAATTTACGCTCTATTTCTTTCGCCACTGTTACTCCGCTTTCATTTCCATTTTCACTGCAGGCTAATCTTTTACGCTACGTTTCTTCCAGCGCCTTAATCGTAAACCCTTGGCATTGAGCAGGTTGCCCAACAACATGATGCCGCCGCCTATCAATAGCGATAATTCAAAACCTTCACCGTAAGCAATCACACCGACTATCGCGATTACCGGCAGCCGCAAAAAGTCTATAGTGACGACAGTAGTCACCTCTGCACAGAGCATGGCCCTAGCCAAACAGTAATTCGCCGTTAAGGCGGTAAAACCAATAACCAGTATCCAGACTATTTGCTGGCCGTGAGGCCACAGCCATTGCGGCAATGATAAGGCCAAGCCTATAGGCAATTGCAACAGGCACATATAAAACATAATGGTGAGTGGGTGCTCGGTTTGAGTTAGCGACTTGGTTGCCACATGCGCCACCGCATAACCCACAGCCGCCCCTAACACTATAAATGAGGCGCTATTAACCAAGGCCACACCGGGCTGCACTATCACCACTACCCCCAGCAAGCCTAAGGCCACCGCCAACATTTTTCTAAAGGTGAGTTGCTCTTTTAAAAAAACGGCGGCTATTATCAACACCCAAAAAGGCACAGTAAACTCTAGGGCAAACACCTCTGCCAAAGGTAATAAGCCTATGCTCAAAAACCAACCGTATTGCCCTAAAAACTGAAAACCATTGCGCAGGCAGTGGCGCTTAAGCAACTGCGTTTTAAAATACTGCGGCCTGCCTAAGCGTACAATAAGACTAGCAATCACCAATAAACCTATGGTGCTGCGAAAAAAGAGTATTTGGGCAGTAGCAAGATCACCGCTAAGCTCACGTGCCCCTATTGCCATAAAGCAAAAAGACAGCAATGCGCCTAGCATCCAGGTAAAAACGTTCAAAGAGGGCCTCAACTAGCTGGATGGCGTAGCCATACTGGCAAACGCGTGATGATACCCAATATAACCCTATAATCTAAGCTAATTATTATATTCTTGCTGTACTAACTCAGCCATGGCATGCGCTAGCTCGCTAAATATTTACATGCCTATCTTGCTATTCTTATGCTTAGAGCCGTAACTAGGCCCCATACTGCATTAAAAAATAACACTAGAGCAGGTGTCAGCAAGCCCAACTCTAAACCGGCCATGCCCTTGCCTGCGCTGTATGGGAACACCATAAATAACTGCACCGCCGTAGGTAATAAACTCAGCACTAGGCCCTTATACAATAAACGTGAGCGCAAGAAAGGCAGTACAAATAACAGCCCCCATAAACCGCCCCAGACTAAGCGTTGATATAGCCATGCCGACGTTAAATTGGGCGCTATAGCCACACCCAACATATCATTAATACCTAGCTGGCCGCACTGCCAAACCACTAGGCTATTTACCAAAGCGCCTATGCAGCCGGCGGTGAAAAAGATGTAGAGTTTTTTCATGTCAGAGCCTTAGATTTTGTGCCTTAACTTAAATAGTAGCCTTGGAATAGTTAGCGCGTTTTTAATCATCGCATTAATGACTTAAACAAATATTCGTTTTCACTAGCCCTTGTTAGCAGAGCCAACACTCAACTCATCCCCCACAGCCAGCTCACTGCCTTCGCCTAATATCAAAGCCATATACTCGCCAAACTTAGGGCTGCGCTTTTCATCAGCGGTGCCGTTGATATCTTGCAGCATTTTAAAAGGCTGCATCGCAGCATCACGCTGGCCGGTTTGCTGATCTATGGTGGGAATAATACAACGTTCACACGCTAGCTTTGAAGCCAGCTCACAGTGCGTATTACTGAGCGTACTGATCATATGCTCGCCAAAGGCGGGCAACCCACTAACCACTAGGCTGGGCCTAAAACGATTCATCGGCACCGGTTGCTCACCGGCCATAATAAGCTGTTTATTAAGCTCACTTAAGGAGGCTTCATTCACTACTAGGTAAGGTGCGGCATCGGCAAAGTGCACGTGGTGTTGATTGTTATCATCCTGCAAAGCCGGCTCGTCTTGCAGGCGGCTAAAATCGCCTGCCATACGCACTAAGCGCAGCGGCTGCTCGCTCTGTAAATGTTGCGTTAACCACTGCGACACCAACTCACCTTCATCTATAGTCTCGCAGGCAGCGCCGAATACTTCCGTGCTAATTCTTTCACCCTGCGGCATGGCATAGGAAATAGTAATGGGTGGCGCTCCTGGCAACGATAGTTGCAGGCCCTGCTCGGTTAAATCCGTTGCGATCAACGTGAGTTTTGAATTTTGACGCTGGGTAACAAAAACGTTTTTTTCGTTTACTATCATCCAGTATCTATCATAGGGGATGCCCTGCGGCGTAAGCACGGTATTTTTTAAGGCAACGGGCTTGCAGGATTTAACAGGATAGCAAAATATTCCGGTAATGGTGACGCTGCTAGAAGTCATGATAGGTTCCTCTTTCTTTTACGCGGTTACTAATCTTAATGACATAATAGTCGCTTTATACGTTTTATCGCGCCCTAGACATAGTTTTAAGGATAATAATTTAATCGACCCAAAACACATACAGAAAAGGCATTGCCGTATATGCTGCGTTATAAATACCGGGAATATATTTCTCTCTGGGGAGATGTCTTTTTATAGCCATTACCCAGCTTTTATAATCAGGGCTTACCATTAAAACATCTATGTCACCGGGACTACCTTTTTCATCAACCATAATTTCTATGGAAAACTTAAGCCCTGGCTCATAATTTCTAACACGGTTGAACTGAACGGCATTATCCTGATAGATAATGAGCTGTGGCGACACATAGTTCAAACCGTATTTATCGCGTAGCTGGCCATCATTGAGTGAAACTACGCCATGGCAGGTCGCTTGCTGGCAAAAATAACTCACCGTGAGTTTCATTTTTACATCAACAGGCTTACCGTTAATTGTGGCTGGTTCAATAGAAAAATCATTTAACGCTTCCTCTACCTTTCGCTTATAAGGCATATGCTTCCAGTCAGTAACCATACATTGAGCGGTTTTTAACAAGCCTTCCGTTGTCGCCTTGGCTTCGCAAAACGCAGTAGCTGAAAAGTTAGGGTCTTGTTCGGTGATAGTTAAAGCATCTAATAAGCTGTTGCCGCCATCGGTAAATCGGGCAGGCATGTAAGTGGCTGCGGTAGTAGAGTGGCCAACCAAGGTTTCAGTATAGGCGGCAGTAGATATCGCCAGTAAACAGACCGCCATGATTAAGCGCGCAGTGACATCCTTCATCGTATAGCTTCCTTCTTCTTATTATATTAACGCCTAGTTTTTCACTAACGCGGCTCTATTGCCCCCAAGTGCCTACCTACCGCTAACCACGCGCCTAGTAAACCCAGCATAGACGCCGATAACCACAACAACAACACTTCGCCTATGGCTAAGCCCTGCAAGCTAAATTCGCTTTGGTATAAGCCCGCCAATATCGCAACCGGCGTACTTAGCCACATCACACTTATAGAAATAATTAACCACGCCATTAAGCCACCACCCAGGCCATACCACAGGCCAGTGTATAGAAAAGGCCTGCGCACAAAGGCGTTGGTGGCGCCCACTAATTTAACAATCACAATTTCATCGCGGCGGCTTTCTATGGCCAAGCGTATGGTATTGCCTATCACCAGCAACACCCCTAAGGATAATAATGCGGCTAGGGCTAGCGTCATACGTTTGCCCAGTGCCATCATGCTGTATAAACGCTGCACCCATTCTAAATCGATAACCGCCTGCTCCACCTGCGGTATAGCTTGCAAGGATTCAAACAAGGCCTGGGTGTTGGCGCTGTTATCTTCCACCGGCCGCACCACGATGACCGCCGGTAGGGGATTGTTATCGAGCTGGTTGAGTACATCACCGTAGCCCGATAGTTTTTTAAATTCTTCCAAGGCCTGCACCGCAGAAATATAGTTCACCTCGGCGACATCATCGCGCAGGCGAATTTTGTCGGCCAGTTTGCGGCCGTCTTGGTCGCCAACCGCCTTGTGCAAATACAACGATACTTGTGCAGCGCCGTCCCAGCCTTTACTCACCGCCTCCACATTACTCAGCGCCACAAATAAACCACCGGGCAAGGCCAAGGCTATGCCTATCACTAGCCACGTCATAATACTGGCCATAGGCGCTTTGACTAAACGCATAAAACTATCGCGGGCGATTAAACGGTGGTGGCTAATATAGCTACCCCATTTATCGCCCAGGCTAACCCGGCTTTGACTGGCGCCCTTATCTTTACGGCGAGCCGTATTAGGGTTGTTGCTAGGATTGGCCATGGGCAGCCCCCCCTATGCCAGAGACTATTTGCCCTTGGCGTATGGTCATCATTCTATAAGGCAGCCGGGCGATTAAGCTTAAATCATGGCTGGCAATTAATACGGTTACGCCTACCTGATTAAACTGGGCAAACAGGTTCATAATTTCGGCGGAGAGTTCTGGGTCTAAGTTACCGGTGGGCTCATCGGCTAATAGTATTTTGGGTTTGTTCACCACGGCACGGGCTATGCCCACCCGCTGCTGCTCACCACCCGAGAGAGTGACGGGCATTTTTTTCTCTTTGCTGAGTAAGCCAACTTTGTCTAAAGCCGCGCGTACACGGCGGGCTATATCGCGGGGCTGATAGCCAGCAATAATTAAGGGCAGTGCGACATTATCAAACACGCTACGATCAAATAATAATTGATGGTTTTGAAATACTACGCCTATGTTGCGACGCAGTGCTGGTATATGGCGGCTGTGTAAACCTCTAAGGTTTTGCTCGTCCACTAACACCTGCCCTGAGGTGGGGCGCTCCATCATCATCATCAATTTTAACAAAGTACTTTTCCCGGCACCGCTGTGGCCGGTTAAAAACAGCATTTCGCTTTTCTTTATGTGAAAACTGACATTACGTAGTGCCTCGTGGCCACCTTCGTAACGCTTGCTGACATTATCAAATTGAATCATACGTTGTGTCGTGTCTTTTAATTATTGTTGTAGCCCGAGTAATTATTGTTGTAGTGCTAATCATTTTTGTTGTACCGCAGTGTATGGCCTTTTGCTCTGGGAACTAGCGACTATAGACTATCACTACAACTTACTGCTCCGTAGCAAATAAGGCCTTGATAAAGTCTTCCGCCACAAAGGGGCGCAAGTCATCCACCTGTTCACCCACACCGATAAAACGTATGGGGATATTTAACTGCTTGCTGATCGCAAAAATAATACCGCCCTTGGCCGTGCCGTCTAACTTAGTCAAGGTAATACCGCTAACGCCTACTACCTCCTGAAAGGCTTTGGCTTGCGATAGTGCATTTTGACCGGTGCCCGCATCTAACACTAGCATCACTTCGTGAGGGGCGCTGTCATCCAGCTTGCCCATCACCCGCACCACTTTGCGCAGCTCTTCCATTAAATTATCTTTGTTGTGCAAACGGCCCGCGGTATCGGCAATTAATACATCGATGTTACGCGCCTGTGCCGCTTGCACAGCATCAAAAATAACCGAGGCACTATCGGCACCGGTATGCTGCGCGATGACCGGCACATTATTGCGATCGCCCCACACTTGTAATTGCTCAACCGCCGCCGCTCTAAAGGTATCGCCCGCCGCTAACATCACCGACTTGCCCTCGGCCTGAAATCGTTTGGCCAGTTTTCCTATGGTGGTGGTTTTACCGACACCGTTCACCCCCACCATTAAAATGACGTAGGGGGTTTTGCTGTCGGCTATCACTAAGGGGCTTTCGCTGGGCTGTAATAGCGCTTTTAATTCTTGCTGCAGGGCGGCGTAGAGAGCATCGCCATCGGCCAGCTCTTTTCGTGACACTTGCTGGGTGAGACTGTTGATGATTTCTTGAGTGGCCTCTATGCCTACGTCGGCCATCAATAGGTGAGTCTCTAACTCTTCTAACAAATCATTATCGATTTGTTTTTTACCCAAAAATAAATTGCCTAGGCCTGAGCCCAAGCTACCACTGGTGCGTTTAAGGCCTGCTTTTAAGCGCGAAAATAAACCGGCTTTTTTCTCGGGCTGCTCATCTACTGACGCAGCAACTGGAGACAAGCTGGGCTCTGCCGTAAGCACTTCAGCGCTAGAGCTTATTTCAGTGGCTGGCTCAGCGGCCATCTCAGTGGTAGAGGACTCTAACGGCGTTTCAGATTGCTGCGCTAGCTCTTCAGCAATTGCTGGCTCGGCAGCGGGCTGTTCGGCGGACTGGGATTTGTCTGTTTTAAAACGTTTAAAAAACTTCATGGGCGGGTCTAAACACCAAAATATCATTGCCAAGGCTGTGGATTGCACACCGGGCGCAAGCACAGCCAACAAAATGCTTTACATAGGCCGGCTATCCTACCATTCTTAGCGCCTGAAATAGAGCCTTTAAATACCAACCCCGCTGACACACCACCACTTTTATGGCCAAACAACAAAAACACCACAGCAGCAATCAGCTACGCATTATTGGCGGCCTCTGGCGTGGCCGTAAGCTGAGCTTTCCCTCGCTGGAGGGCCTGCGCCCCACGCCCGACCGAGTCCGCGAAACCCTGTTTAATTGGCTGGCCCCCGAGTTACCGGGCGCACGCTGTTTAGACTTATTTTGTGGCAGCGGCGCGCTGGGTTTAGAGGCCCTATCCCGCGGCGCCGCCAGAGTGGATATGGTGGATAACGCCCGCGAAGCGGTACAGCAATTGCGCAGCAATATGGCACTGCTACAGGCCGACACCTCTCAGGCCAAGCAGGACAATGCCCTCAACTGGTTAAGCCAACGCCAGCTGCCTTACGATATTATTTTTTTAGACCCGCCTTTTCGCAGCGGCCTAGCCCAAGAATGCATCACGGCTTTAGCTCAGCAGCCCTTATTTAAAGACCCAGCTTGGTTGTATTTAGAGATGGGCAGAGATGAAGCGCTGCCCTCCCTGCCCAGCCACTGGCATTTACACCGTGAGAAAACCGCCGGCCAAGTACGCTACCAGTTGTTTCGCATAGAGACCGCAGTCGGTTAGCGGTAGACTGCCGGCTATCCCTTAGCTACCATGCCCTTACTATTACACGCTCACAATCACTCGGCAGCGACCCCATGAAAACCGTTATCTTTCCCGGCACCTTCGACCCCATTACCCTAGGGCATGTGGACTTAATCCAGCGCGCCGCCGCCCTGTTCGATAAGGTAGTGTTAGCCATTGCCCACAGTGAAAAAAAGCAGCCGCTGTTTAACCTAGAGCAGCGCATAGCGCTGTGCCAACAAAGCTTTAGCCACTTGCCCAATGTAGAGGCGCAAGGTTTTAGCGGTTTGTTAGTGGATTTTGCCCAGGCCCATAACAGCCACATAGTGTTGCGCGGCACTCGCAGCATTGCCGACTTTGAATACGAACTACAGCTGGCCAATATGAACCGCGCCCTGCAGCCCGGCTTTGAAACGGTCTTTTTACATGCCCTGCCCGAGTTATCCCATATATCCTCTAGCCTAGTGCGGGAAATTGCCGCCATGGGTGGCGATGTGCAAAGCTTTGTACCCGTGCCGGTGTTTGCCGCCCTGCAAGAAAAGTTTTAAGCCCCCATGTCATTGATCATTACCGACGAATGTATTAACTGCGATGTCTGCGAGCCCGAATGCCCCAACGAGGCTATTTATCAGGGCGAGCTTATCTACGAGATAGACCCCAACCGCTGCACCGAATGCGTGGGCCATTTTGATGTGCCGCAATGCCAGATTGTGTGCCCGGTAGACTGTATCCCCCTAGACCTTAACCACCCCGAGAGCCAAGAGCAGTTGATGGATAAATACATTACGCTGGTGCAGCAAGGCTAGCTCTTAGCTATACCTCTAGGTATAGCTATAGACCTAAGCCCAAATAGCAGGCACAAAAAAAGGCGCCTCAGCGCCTTTTTTAATGATGGGTTGCTGACTATTTATCGGCGTCAGAATCCACTACCTCTTTTTGATAACCTGATTTGGTACAACCCAAGCAGCGTACAAAGGTCGCTTTGGCGGGGCCTAATACCAAGGTGTCGGCGGCGTCGCCTAAGTTACCGCCAGCAGCAGCAAAAGGTGAGCTAATAATAAATACTGCAGTACCCACTATCGTCGCTACCAACAAGAAAGGCCGGGCAATTAATAAATCACCGGTCATTGCTAAGGCCGTTGGCTCTTCTTTAATCGCTTCGCTGTAAGCAACTTGCGGTAAAACCAATACCACGGCAAAACTCAAAACCGCCGCAAAACGTGAAAAAGACTCTAATAGGGCTCGCATTGTTATATCTCCATCGCTTGGTAGCGCCCACTAAATGGGCGCCTGTTATTAGCTGCAAACGTCAAATCTGTAAAAAACTATAGTTGATAAGTAGTTAGAAGCCAAACTTCGTAATTATTCTATGTGGGGCTAATGATAGTCGTTAATCGGCTATAGGTCTCGACTATAGGATAAAAAAAAGGCAAAAAACTAGCCTTAATGTGAATTTGTCGGTGCTTTTACAGGCTTTTTTGGCGCTAACGCTGGCACTGCAGGCAAAACACGGTAGCGCGCTGACCTATTTTGACTTCTTTTAAAGTTTTACCGCAGGCCACACAGGGCTCTCCGCCGCGGCCGTAAACCTGTAACTGCTGCTTAAAATAGCCGGGCTTGCCATCACCGCCGACAAAGTCTTTTAAGGTGGTGCCACCCTGGGCTATGGCCTTGGCCAGCACTAATTTAATTTCTGCCGCTAGGCGCAGATAGCGCGGCTTAGATATTTTACCCGCCTCGGCAGTGGGCCTAATACCGGCATTAAACAAGGCCTCGTTGGCGTAGATATTACCCACGCCCACCACATGAGTATTGTCCATAATAAAGGTTTTAACGGGGCTTTTACGGCCCCGCGAACGCAGGTATAGGCGCTCACCATCAAAGTCATCGGTGAGTGGCTCCGGGCCTAGTTTAGCGAATAGTTTGTGGGCGTTTACGTCGCCGTCACACCAGAGCATACAGCCAAAGCGGCGGGGGTCGGTATAACGTAATACCTTGCCATTGGCGAAGATAATATCGATATGATCATGTTTGGCGACGGCGGTTTTGCTATCCACTATGCGCATAGAGCCCGACATGCCTAGGTGCATAATGGCGCTACCATTGGCTAGGTTGAGTAGTAGGTATTTCGCCCTACGGGTCACCGAGAGCAGCTTTTGCCCCTGCATTAACGCAGGCAAGTCGGCGGGCACCGGCCAACGCAAACGCGGGTTGCGCACCAGCAGCTGCTTAATTTTAACGCCACTGATATGGGGGCTAATGCCACGGCAGGTAGTTTCGACTTCGGGCAGTTCGGGCATTTTAAAGTGGCGGCTCCGCCGCCACAGAGGCAAGCTGCAAGCGGTTAATAAGTTGTGGCTTGAGGCCACAACAGCTTCAAGTTACAAGCGGTAAGTGGCAAGGGGGGTAAAGTTGTGGCTAGCGGCCACAACAGTTTTAAGCTACAAAAGGTAAGCTACAAGCTGTAAGCGGCAAGAAAGAAGCGCTTCTTTATCTTACCTCTTGCAGCTTATAGCTTGCAGCTGTATTTATTGTTCTATAGGCACGGTTTGGCCTTGGGGGTTAACCGACACATAGACTATCTCACACTCGGTCACTTTTATAGGTGTGGGGCTGTTGTGGTAATCAATCCACACTTCCATTTTTACGCGCACCGAGGTGCGGCCGACTTCTACCACTTCGGCATAGCAAGTCACTACCGAGCCTATGCGTACCGAGGTTAAAAAATGCATGCTGTCTATGGCCACGGTTACCACACGGGTGTGCGTGACATTAACCGCTTTAATGGCGCCGGCTATATCCATTTGCGACACTAACCAGCCGGCAAAAATATCGCCCGCAGGGTTGGTATCGGCGGGCATCGCTACCGTTTGTAGCATTAAGTCGCCATTAGGCGTAGGGGCTTGATCATCAAGATCAATCGTTACGTTCATAAATAGTCCGAATAATAGAGGGTGTTAATTTTTCATTATTGTAGGTAACCAAGTGACCAGCTCAGGGTAACAGGCCAGCGCCAATAATAGTAAAAGTTGGATAACAACAAAAGGAATAACGCCGCGGTAGATGTCAGAAGTGTGAACCGACTCCGGCGCCACGCCACGCAAGTAAAATAGAGCAAAACCAAAGGGCGGTGTTAAAAAGGAGGTTTGCAAGTTTACCGCTATCATAATACCTAGCCAAATTGGGTCAACGCCCATATTCAGTAAGATGGGTGCCACAATTGGCACCACCACAAAGGTGATCTCTATAAAGTCGAGTATAAAGCCCAACAGAAATATCACCGCCATCACCACCAGCGTGGCAGCCATGACGCCGCCGGGCATGGTGGCAAACCAATGATGAATTAACTCTTCGCCACCAAAGCCACGAAACACAATGGAGAACACCGCCGCGCCCATTAAAATCATAAATACCATACAGGTGACTTTCACCGTGCCGTCAGCCACCTCGCTAAGACGCTGGCGGCTGAGTTGACCTCTAACAGCCGCTAGTAACGTGGCGCCCAAGGCACCTATCGCCGCCGCCTCAGTAGGCGTCGCCACTCCGGCGAGTATAGAACCCAGCACCACCATAATCAGCAACACCGGCGGCAGTAAGCCCTTGCCCAGCTTGGCCAAATTGATAGCTTGCTTAGGCATGGCGGGGGCAGCCTGGGGTTTGAGCTGGGCATATACAAAAACATAACCCACATACAGCATCACTAATATGACGCCTGGCACTAAAGCCCCGATAAATAAATCCCCCACTGACATCGTTTCGGGGGCATACACCCCTCGGCTAAGCTGTGAGCGCTGATAGGCACTGGAGAGTATATCCCCCAGTAATACTAAGGCGATGGAGGGAGGGATAATCTGCCCCAAGGTACCGGTGGCGCAGATCACCCCGGTGGCCAGCTTAGGGTCGTAACCGCGCTTCAGCATAGTGGGCAGCGACATGAGCCCCATGGTCACCACCGTGGCGCCGACTATGCCGGTGCTAGCCGCCAGCAACATGCCCACGAGCACTACCGAAATACTTAAACCGCCACGCAGGCTGCCAAACAACGCGGCCATATTCTCCAGCAGCTCTTCCGCTATGCGCGACTTCTCTAGCATCACCCCCATCATCACAAACAGCGGCACCGCCATTAAGGTGATATTGTTCATGGTGCCAAACAGCCGATTGGGCAAGGCCGTTAATGCGGTAGGGTCAAACACCCCGCCCATAATGCCGGCACCCGCAAACAACAAGGCAGTACCCGCCAGAGTAAACGCCACCGGGTAGCCCAGCATCAACGCCAGACACACTACTACAAACATCAATAAGGGAAGTAGCTCTATCATGCGCCAACTGCCCGCTTATCGGCTGGACCAGCAGTGATTAGCAGCAAAGCATTGCGCAACACTTCTGCCACGGCCTGCAAGGCTAGGCTAATAGCCATCAGGGGAATCAATGTTTTTAATAGGAATACTGCCGGTAGCCCGCCCGGGTCGGCCGAGCCTTCTTTAATAGACCAAGACTGGCCCACAAACTCCCAGCTACTGAGCACAAAGTAGCCACACAGTGGCAATAAAAAAATCAAGCCGCCCAAGCTGTTAACCCAGGCTTTAGCTCTGGGGCTGAAGTGCCTATAAAAAATATCCACCCGTACATGGCCATCTTGCTGCAAGGTATAGGCCGTGCCCAGCATAAAGACGGTGGCGTGCAAATAGGTCACCAGCTCCTGCATAGCAATAGAACCTAGATTAAACCCATAACGCAGCACCACCACCGCGCTGAGGCTCAGCATCATTACCACGCTTAGCACACTGAGCAAACGACCACTAAGCTGGCTAAAACGGTCTATTGTTTGTTGCAGGGCATAAAGAAAGGTCATGAACACATCATCGAAGGCTATTTATTATAGTGCGCTGTTATGGCGCATCGCTATTATGGCTTGTTATTGTGCGCTGATTATAACCAAGCTACCAGCAACTAGCACGGCCAACTGGCCATACAACAGAGCTATCTGTTAAAGTGAGGCCAAGCATTTAGGCACGTAATCTGCGCATAGCAACGCGTTTAACTCCCCGAAGAGAGAGCATCATGAAAATTATTTTAACATCAGCGCTATTAACCGCCGTTATTTTACTCAGCGCCTGTGACAGCAAATGGCAAAAGCTGGCCGATGATCAATTAGCAGCCAAGTCCAGTGATTGTGCCGCCATTGGCGACCCCAGCTCGGCCATGATTCAGGTTTGTAAAAATGTTGCTCGCGAATGCGAACGACGCCGCGAAAACGGCATTTACGCCTGCTAACGACAACATAGAAACAGTATAGCTAAAGTGTAACAACAGCAGCTCAAGAGAATGATCCATGGCAGTAGATACAGTAATAGGCGGCCAGCCCACCCTAGAATTATTGGCAGGCCAACACCCCAATGGCGACATGGTAGTAGAACGGGTACTGATTAGTCCCCAGCCCGAAGCCCATAGTTATTTATTATTAAAATCCCCTGTATTTGTGCGCGGTATCGCCCGCGGCGATGTGATACGCGCGGATAGCAGCGATAACAGCCAGCCCAAAGGCAGCTTTAAAGTGCTACAACACGGCGGCAATCTCTGCGTGCGGGTGTTCACTAAAGAGGATAACGACAGCTTAGAACAGTCTCTAACTTCCGCCATAGAAAAACTGGGCGGTGATTTGGATATACATGAAAAGCGCGTGCTGGTGTACAGCATTCATGTATCCTGCGGTTTTAACACCATAGAAAAAATAGTTAGCGAACAGTTGCAGCAATACCCGCAAGCCAACTGGCTATACGGCAATGTTTACGACCCCGCAAGCGGCGAGCCCCTTAATTGGTGGCAGGCTATATTGTCCCCTGATTAAAACGTGAGTTACCCACCATGTTAATGCTTATTTCCCCAGCCAAAACCTTGGATTTTGACAGCCCAGCCAAAACCAAGGTGACTAGCCAGCCTGATTTTTTAGCACAGTCCCAGCAGTTGATTACCGCGTTGCGCGACTTAAGCCCCAGCGACGTCTCTGAGCTCATGAGCATTAGTGACAAATTGGGCGAGCTCAACCATCAACGTTTTCACAACTGGCACACCCCCTTTGACAGCGCCAACGCCAAACAAGCGGTGCTGGCCTTTAAAGGCGATGTGTACACCGGCCTAGCGCCCGAAAATTTTGATAGTAAAGCCTTTAACTATGCGCAAAAACATCTGCGCATTTTATCGGGTTTATACGGTTTGCTGCGGCCCTTAGATTTGATTCAAGCCTACCGTTTAGAAATGGGCACTAAGTTTGCCAGCCCGCGCGGCAAAAACCTTTATGAGTTTTGGGGCGATGAAATCACCCTAGCCATTAATGCGCAGCTTAAAAAAATCAATAGCGATGTGATTATCAACCTCGCCTCTAATGAATATTTTAAAGCGGTCAAGCCGAAAGCGCTTAACGCGGAAATTATCACCCCCGTGTTTAAAGACTGTAAAAATGGCAAATATAAAATCATCAGCTTTTATGCCAAAAAAGCCCGCGGCTTAATGAGTGCGTATATTATCGAAAACCAACTTAGTGATGTCGCCGCCCTTAAAAAGTTTAATACTGGCGGCTACCGTTACAATGCCAGCATGTCTACCGCCAGAGAATGGGTATACACCCGCGAAGAACAGCAGTGATTAAGGCTAGCGTATGAAAGGCTTAAAAATACTGGTAGTAGACGACGCCTCGTTTATCCGTGAAATGCTTAAAAAAAACCTGCGCCAATGCTTTCCCGGCTGTGAAGTAAGCGATGCCAGCAATGGCCGCAAAGCCCAGTCCATGATTAAAATTAATCGCTTTGATTTAATTTTATGCGACTGGGAAATGCCAGAGATGAGCGGCGAAGAATTACTACGCTGGGTGCGCGGTAATGAAAGCACTGCCAACCTACCTTTTATTATGGTGACCAGCCGTGGTGAAAAAGATTTTATTATTAAGGCGGTACAGGCTGGCGTTAGCGAATATATAGGCAAACCTTTCTCACCAGACACGCTGTCTAAAAAAGTGAGCAAGACACTCAAAAAGGCTGGCTTTAAGGTGCCCGAAGCCAAAGGCGCACCGGGCTTGGGCGGGGAAAGCCTAGACTTACTCACCGGTGGTAGCAAACCCCTTGCCAGCGCCAAGCCGAAAGCGGCGGCCAGTGACTCCATGAGTGCGTTAATGGGTGGCACAGCGCCAGCAGCACCGGCGCGAAAGAAACCAGCCAAAAAAGCTGCTGTGGTGCGCGGCCAAGCGCAAATTCATTTTGCCGGGTTTAGCAGCCAGTGTGTGATTAATTCTATTACCTTACAGGCCTTAGCCGGCGCGATTAAACGCGAAGAGCAAGTGCCGACTATTTTAGAACCGGTAGTGATTAGCATTATTCAAAACAATGGCGAAGATGTGGCCCGCTTAAACGGCTATGTGCACAGTGTGCAGGCCGCAGAAAATCGTATAGATGCTAATGTATTGAAGCTAGGTATACGTTTTGTTGACGACGACCCGGTAAAACTAGAACAACTGTCGCGTTATATCGCTACTTTTTAGTCTATTCACGTTTGTTAATGCCAAAGACTTAACACGCGCTTAGCCTTCACGGAGTGAACTCCAGCACAAGGAATAGCAATCATGACTTTAGCGTTTTCACAATCTTGCGAAAATAATAAAGAACCGCTTTTATCACTTCTAAAGCCTCTATTTGCGCACAGCACGCGGGTGCTGGAAATAGGCAGTGGCACCGGCCAACATGCGGTGCATTTTGCCGCCGCCATGCCGCAGTTATTATGGCAGCCCAGCGACCGCAGTGATTATGCCGAGGACTTAGCCCTGCGCTGCAGCCAAAGCCAGCTAGCTAATCTACTGCCCCCCATACACTTTGATGTAGCCCAACCCTGGTTGCTAGAACCGGTAGATGCAGTGTTTACCGCCAACTCCTTACATATTATGAGCTGGGGGGAGGTGGAATCTTTTTTTCTAGGGGCAGGCCAACTGCTAGAGTCACAAGGCCTAGCTTGCGTATACGGCCCTTTTAATTACCACGGGAATTACACCAGTGCCAGTAATGCTCAGTTTGACCAGTGGCTACAAAGCCGCGACCCACTAAGCGCTATACGCGACTTTGAAAAAATTAATGCTCTGGCGCAACAGGCTGGCCTATTACTGCAAGCAGACCATGAAATGCCGGCCAATAACCGCTGCCTCGTTTGGAAAAAAACTGCCTAATGTCTAGCCCTCAGCAACAAACCCGCGCGTGGCTAACTGACTTTGTGATTAAGCTTAATCTGTGCCCCTTTGCCAGCAAGGTGCTGGATGAGGGGTCGGTGCGTATCGCCGTATGCAGCAGCACTAATCAGCAAGAGATGGTACAGCAAGTACTCGCCGAGCTAGACCTATTGGTGCAAAGCGATGAAAAAAAACTAAGCACCAGCTTGTTGGTATTTGATCAGGCGCTAGCTGATTTTTATGATTATCTGGATTTTGCCGATTGGGCCCATGACTTACTGCTAGAAGCGGGCCTGGAAGGAGTGGTACAAATAGCCACGTTCCACCCCCAATACCTCTTTGGCGGCGTAGCCGAGGATGATGTTAGCCATTACAGCAACCGCTCCCCCTACCCCATGCTGCACTTTATACGCGAACAGCAATTGGCTGAGGCGATAGCCTTCCACCCCGACCCTGAAGGCATACCCGATGCCAACATCAAACACCTGCAAAGCCTAGGCCTAGCAAAAGTGCTAAGCTTATTGCACAAAACTACCCAATAGCAGCTAGGCTGTGCACAGAAGCAGCAAACGATAACTCAAAGGCACTCCATGAAAAAATTAGCACTGCACTGGCAAATTATTATGGCAATGGTCTTGGCGGTGCTAGCCGGCCTAGCCACCTCTACCGATAGTACGCTACTCGGTATCCCGCTACTGTCAGCCTACAGCTTCATGGGTAGCTTATTTTTAAATGCCTTAAAAATGATTATTGTGCCGCTGATTATGGCCTCTATTATTTGCGGTATTAGCGGCATAGGCAGCAGTAAGCATTTGGGCCGCCTAGGCGGCAAGACCATAGCTTTTTACTTAACCAGTAGCACCTTGGCCATAGTGTTAGGCTTGGCCTTAGTCAATCTAACCACCCCCGGCATTATTGATGGCGAGCCCGCAGGTTCAAGGCTCAACCTCAACACGGATCAACAACAACTGGACGACGTCATCGGCAAAGTTGAGGGCAGCAATATTAGCGACCTCAGCGAAGTATTTTTGCGCATGGTGCCCACTAACGTAGTAGAAGCCGCCGCTGACGGGCAAATGCTGGGATTAATCTTTTTTAGCCTGTTGTTTGGCTTTTTTATGACCCGCATAGACAGCAGCCGTGGCCAGTTGCTGCAAAATGCCTGGCAGGGCGTGTTTGATGTGATGATGCATATCACCATGTGGGTGATGAAGTTTGCACCCTTAGGGGTGTTTGGCCTAGTCGCCAAAACCGTGGCTGCTACCGGCTTTGACGCATTTAAACCGCTGATGATTTTCTTTTTAACGGTCTTTGCCGCGCTGCTCATACACGCCTTTGTGGTGCTGCCGCTAATACTGCGTTTTTTTGCTGGGGTACGGCCGGGCGTGTTTATGAAAAAAATGTCGCCGGTTATGCTAACTGCATTTTCCACCGCCTCTAGCTCAGCCACCCTGCCACTGACCTTAGAAACGGTAGAAAAGGACGTGGGCGTCTCTAACCGCACCACCAGTTTTGTACTGCCTTTGGGTGCCACTATTAATATGGACGGTACCGCCCTCTATGAATGCGTAGCCGCCATGTTTATTGCCCAAGCCTATGGCCTAGACCTGAGCTTTGGTCAGCAATTTATTATCGTCATGGTGGCATTGCTCACATCGATAGGGGTGGCAGGCATACCCGCCGCCAGCTTAGTGGCGATTACCGTTATCCTCGGTGTGATCGGCTTGCCCTTGGAAGGTTTGGGCTTGTTGTTAGTCACCGACCGCATACTGGATATGATGCGTACGGCAGTGAATGTGTTTAGCGACGCCTGCGGCGCGGTAGTGATTGCCAAAAGTGAGGGTGAAACGACGTCTATAGATCGAGTGTAGACGGCCTATAGCCCGCTAACCCCGCCAAAAAAATGGCCGCCTAGCATTGTCTTGGCGGCCTACTCTCATAGTAAAAATCCACTAAAAATCAATAACTTAAGTTTTATTTTTACTGCTGACTTATTGGCCCTGTTGTTGCATTAATCACCTGCAAATAATGTTTTAGCAAAAAAGGTGACATATGTTTAACCAGCAATTAGCCAACCTGCGCACCAGCATAGAATGGGCTCAACGCGACCAAAGCCTAGATATTTTCCGCATGGCTGGGGCACAGCTAGAAAAATTAGAATGCTACGTCTGCTGCCTATCTAGCCAGCAACAACAACAAGCCTATCAAGCGATAGAAAGTATGTTACCCATGGAATGGCCGCTGTGGATGGAAGCCTGTCGTTACGATGATGTGCTGGTACAAGCGCCTTCAGCCACTCTGCATTAAGACTAAGCAAAGCGATGACGCTGCTGAAGTTTAGGCTTGCTGCTTGGCCCAATCTATAGCATCCCCGACTGTATGAAAGGCGCGACAGGGGCAATGCCGTATACACATGGCCTCATATTCATTGATTTGCGCCAGCACGGTGTTAGCAACTACCATCGCCTGCGCTTTCACCTGCGATAACAAATCACTATATTTGATATAAAAACTGGGGTCTGTCGAGTAAGAAGAGTGCCTAAGCTCTATAACCGCATAGCGCTGGTCTTGAAAAAAATCACTGCACAACGCGTAAAACTGCAGTAGTTTTTCCGTATCCAGGTCTTCCCCTTCGAAAATATCGCAGCTTACATAATCTGTAAAAAACTGGAAGTTACCAAAGGGTAGCGAGTACTCTTGTATAGGCAAAATATTTTTAGATACCAACATATTAAGCTAACTTATTTATCAAAGCCCTGACGCTTATCACTACGGATGCTAGTAAAATAGCTCAGCTGTGACTTATTGTTGTTAACAGCGCTAGAGTGATCATTAAGAAGTAGCTAAGCGCACGCCATGTGCGTCCATGTTTAAGTCCTTACAACAGCTTAGCTAAGGGGTAATATACGGCGATAGCGGCGTGCTCGCGTCACCTATATGGGTGATTTTTATTTTTCTGTTTGCATTAAGGCGGCGGCGTAATCCGCTGACAGTTTTTCGAAGTGCCCTATAACGGCCGTCAAATTACTCGCTAACGCAGCCTCACTCAATGCCCCGGCGGCGGCTTGCAGCGCCGTGATACCCGACAGCCCTATGACCCCCAGCAGCTGATGCACCTGTTGTTGTATAACGTTTATATCTTGGGCGCTAATAGCCTTGGCTATCCCCTGTAGCAAACGGTCGAGCTCCTGCTCTAGCTCATTGGCCGATAGCCTTACCAGCGCACGTTCCGTGGGGTCTGCCTGGCTATTGCCTTTAGCGGCCAAGCGATGAATTTTTGCGATTAAATCCTGTTCGTCTATGGGTTTATAACTCACCGTATTGACACCCGCAGCCGCCATCGCCGGCTGTTGCTCAGCTTGTAGGTCGGCCGTCAAAATAATAATCGGGCTATCGCTGTTCATTTGCCCCTTACGCACCGCCTCGCTCACTTGCAGGCCATTGCGTTTAGGCATGTGTAAATCCAGCAATAACACATCAAAGCGCTGCATTTCACAACATAGCAGCGCCTCTTGGCCATCGCTGACCACGCTCACCTCTGCCCCCACTGCACGCAACAGCGTTGCCAGTAGTTGCTGATTAAACTTATTGTCTTCGGCTAAGAGTAACTTCACCCCCGGCAACAGCCGGGGGCTGCTTAATACTTTATCCCGCACTGTTGTTATAGGCCCACCGCTGCGCATAAACGCTGGCGCCGACAGGCTATTGGCTTTATCCAAGACGGCCCATAAACGGCTAGCCGTTAGTGGCTTGCTGACCACCTGCAAGGGACCATAATGCTCATTAAGTGCCCGTAATTCGTGATTGCCATCGTCGGCCGCCGCTACAATAATCGCGCCATTAAAGCCGGCCCTTATGCGCTGCAACAAAGCGCACAGCTGTTCCTTGCTATCACATTGCTGATTCAGCCCTAGCAATAGCACATCCGTTGCAGGCTTGGCCTGTAAATTATCGATTAACTGCGCGGGGCTGGTCGCTACCCGCACATCGCTGCTATAACTCAGTAATTGGTTGCGCCATGAGCGCCGGGTCCAGGGGTTGTGGTCAAATAACACAGCCCGCCATTGTTCATTCGCCGCATAAGGCTCTAGAGCTTGCGCTTGTACGCGGCAGCGAAAACTAAATTCAACCTCTGTGCCCTCACCTTCTTCACTGTCGATACTAATGTCGCCGCCCATTAAGCTGACAAAGTCTTCGGCTATAGACAGCCCTAAACCGGTACCATCGTGGCTGCGGGTACTGCTTTCATCGCATTGAAAAAAAGGATTAAAGAGCCGCTGTAAATCACTGGCCGCAATGCCTATGCCGCTGTCTTTAATAGCCACACTAATCAACGCATCATCGCCCTGCTGCTGTGATAGAGAAACAAACATAATAATGTCGCCACTGTCGGTAAACTTCACGGCATTCGACAGTATATTGTTTAGCACTTTCTGTAGCTTATCGACATCAGCCACTATCGCTAAGGGCACATCAGCATCCATTAACAGGTTTAGCTCTATGGCTTTTTCAAAAGCCGAAACTCGATGTAAGTCCAGCGCAGAGCGCAAACACTCTTCTAGGTTAAAGGCCGTAGGGCTTAACACAAAAGAGCGAGCCCGTAGTTTAGAAAAATCCAGTATGTCATTGATGGTTGATAGCAATACCGAGGAAGAGGTTAAAATAATTTGGCTATACTCTTGCCGCAGCGTAGGCTGTTCGGTGTTAGCCAACAGACGCACAAAACCCATAATACCGGTTAATGGCGTGCGTAACTCATGGCTCATTCTTGCGAGGAAATCATCTTTGGCATGGTTGGCCTCATCAGCTACGATTTTAGCCTCCGCTAAATCTAAATTTTGACTCTCCAAGTCTTTGGTGGCCTTGGCCACTTCTGCTCTTAATATCAACTGCGACTGGCCCACCCGTTGCGCCAGTTTGTTCACCCCTTTCTCCAATTCACCCAGCTCGCCTACGCTCAACTCAGCAACGCGGTGGCTGAAATCTTCTTGCCCGTAGCGGGCCACCGCCGCGGTAATTTCGTTGATAGGCCGCACCACTGAGCGACTAAAGCGAAACGCTAACCACAACGCGACACTGAGCATTAATAGAGCAATCAATACATTATTTTTTAATACCGCCTGCCGATAATCGCGACTTTCACTGAGGTCTACCGTTAACGCGACCCAGCCCAACAACTGATTGCTAATAGCTGCGCTATATTGCTCTGGATCGTCATCAATAAAGGCTCCGCTGGGTTTTACCGATTGTATAAATACCCAATAATCACCCGCTATCGTGTGTTGACCGTCGACAAACGCACTACTGTTGATAACACCGCTAACGCTAGCGCCCTGACCACTGAGTTGTTGCAGGGTGTCATCAAAAAATAAAACCTCGGCAATTTGTGAGTCACGCATAATGGCATCAGCCAAGGTATTTAACGCGTCTCTATCGCCGGCAAACAACGCTAGTTGCGCGGCATCGGCAGCTAGGAATAATAATTTTTCAGCTCTATCTTGGAGGTTATCGGTTTCTCTATTCAACGTGGTATTAATATTGTAAGCCGTTAGTAAACTAATACAAACCAGCGGTATGGCAACCAGCGCCGACACTCTAGCGCTAAGGCTCCACTGGCTAAAGGCGAATAATTTTTTAATCGCCAACATTCTTTGCCTCCTGGCGCTGCAATGCTGTGCTCAGTTGTTGCGCATCTACGGCCATAGACATTTTTTTAGCAATGCGCGCATTAATCGCTAGGCTAAAATGCCCGCCATAACGCGCAGGCGGTAGCCTTTTTGGCGGTCTATTTAACGGTGGGGCATCTAACGGTGACGCCTCTAGCCACTCACTAATTAGCTGGGCCGTATCTTGGCCTATATTGTCGGGGCTGGCATACAGCGATAATAATGCGCCGGCTCTGGTATATTTTTCTGAAAAACCGATCACCGGTGTTTGGTAGCGCATGCTGAGCTGCAATACTAATTTTGCCACTAGGCGGTTAAACAAACTGGTACTGGGCCTAACAATAACCACATCGCTATGTTTCATTAGCGGTTCTATTTGCTTTATTGGATTTTGCTTGAGTAATAATGTCGCGCTATGAATTTCTATATCACTCACCGAGGCCGCGGTCACTAATTGTTGATCGACCACGTCGGCTTGGCTGAGCAGGCCAATTTTATAGGGCTGTTGATCTTGTTTTAATAAGCTGGCCAGTTGTATCAAACGCGCCAGCGGTTGATCCATAAAGACAGCGGTAATCGCTTGATCCGGCAGCGCGGGGGCATGTAGGGCTTGGTAAGCACTGTGAGTAATAAAACTATTAATGACCGGCACACCCGGTAGCTGCTGTATTGCATAATCAGCAGCAGCGGACCCTAATGTCACAATAACAGTGCCGGGTTCTAGCGCTGCGAGAGTGTCCGCTTGTGCCAAAGACAATATCTGCAGCTCGTGCTTAGCCAACACCCCGCTGGCGGCCAAATGCTTTGCTAAGGCGGCGGCAGTGCGCTGATAAGGCGGGGCATCAGAGGAGTTGATAACAATAATTTGTGCACTAGCTAGGCCCACCGGGCTGTAACACAGGCCTACTACGCAGCCTATGGTTAACAGCCAACGCACAACCCCAGTAACGCGATGCAAACTATACCCTATGGCAAACAAGCGCATCAGGAAGGTAATAAGCTCAGCTTTTCCGCTAGCACTACCGCTTCCGTACGGTTGCCGCAATCCAACTCAGCCATAATCGATTTTAAATGGGTTTTAACGGTATTTTCAGAAATAAATAAACTGGCCGCTATCGCTTTATTACTCATGCCCTGAGCCAAACAAGCGAGTATTTCCAGCTGCCTAGTGGTTAAGCTAGCTAACAACGCATCCCGGTGTTGCGGGCTCTCGTCATCGGCGGCTAAGGCTAACTCGGGCGTCACCGTGCCTCCCGCCAATACCTGTTTAAGGGCATCGTGCATAGAAGCAAAGCTGCTGCTTTTGTGTATAAAACCACTTACCCCTAAGTCTAATGCCTTGTGTACATGCTTAGGGTTATCGGATGCCGATAACACCACTACCGGTAATTCTGGATAGGTCTTACACAGTTTTTTTAAGAAACCAAAACCATCGCTGCCAGGCATAAATAAATCCAGTATAGCGAGATCTAGGGGCTGCTCTTTAGCCGCGGTTAATACCGAGCCGGCATTACAGCACTCTATGATATGGGCGTTGGGGAACATCTCCGATAGGGCGGCGATAACACCGGTACGGGTTATCGCATGATCATCAGCTATCACTATTTTCATTTAAAATCCTTCTTCAACATCTATTTTCGCTGAGACTGCCGCTATGGCTAAGCGCCGCTAGATAAGATCCTTCATTAGCTAAGCGCTACCATTGTAGTGAAGCATTGAGATATGCCGCGCGTTCAAAATAATTTAAGGTCTCAAACTCAAAGTTGGTTTCATCCGTTATATTCTCAACTTTTAAATCCAGCCTAAGCTGGGTTTGATTAAAGGCTATCACTTTGCTTAAGGCCACATCGTGTCGATAAAATGACTCGGCAAATTCACCACCGCGCCACTCCACATCTGATTGATGATAACTCATTATCGATGCACTCCAGCCGCCACCAAAATCTTGGGTGATGAGCAGGCTGGCGGTATGCTCGGGTACTCGCTGTTTATCTCTTTTCTCGCCATGGGGTAGCTGTGTCCAATCTTTTACCCGGGTAAACGATACTCGCACATTAGCATACTGTAGTGACACCAAAGTGCTGTTAGTGGGCCGCCACTTTACCTGCATATCGTAGCCGGTCACGCGCCAGTTTTTGCTATTGCTAAAAAAGTGCGCTCTGTTATCAGGGTCGCTAGGGTCGCCTTCATCATAATCAGCACTGGCATCCCAGCCCTGGTGATCTACCCACCACTTAACGTGATCTATACCGCCTTCCATCTCTTCATGGAAAGCGCGCCAGTCTATATCCAGCTTGCCATCAAAAAAACTACCGTAGTAGGCCAACTCAAGCGTCTCTATTTCTTCAGCGTCTAGCTTGTCTTCGGACAGAAGATCGTAATCGACAAAAACGTCATAGGCTCGCTGAACGACTTCTCGGTTAGATTCAAATACCGAGGGTGATCTATACGCTTTAGAGGCACTTACCCGAAAGTTATGCTGAGGCAGCAATTGATAGTGTAGCGATGCCCGCGGTGACAAATGAGACTCATCGGTCTCTTGGTTTTCTGCCATAAAGCCTATATTGGCTAGCCACTTGCGGCTGATCTGCCACTCTATATTGGAGAAGCCGTATAAAATACCGTAATCAATAGTGCCGCCGTGATCGAGATTGCTGGGCGCTTCTATATTTTGAAATTTATAGCCCACACCTGTGAGTACCCGCAGCTGTTTGCTAACATCGTATTGATATTCCAGTTCAGCTTCCCACAACTGCGAGTCTCTTAAACCCCAACCATAATCGAGAAGCACATCGGGCTTACCCGCCAGATACCGATTGAGTTGTTCGGGGCTCCACTCCTCTTCTACCGATAACCACTGCGGTACATGATGTTCAGAGTGACTATCGTAGTATGAAAAATGACCTCGCCATTTTTGCTGGCCCTCATCTCGTAACCAACCCAAGGCCAGCCAATAACTGGTATTTTTATCGTCAGCAAATTCGTCTACATAATCGCCATCGCCTATACCAAAGCGCCCTTCGCTCACTCCCAGCTCCAACGTATAGGTATCTAATAAGCTGGGGGTAAAAGTAGAGTCAAACACGACATGGTCTACCGCCGTGCTGTCATCTAGCACATCAAAACCAGAGTTTTCGCTATGGGCAAAGCGCCATTGACCATAACCGTTAGTCATTTCGAAGTTGCTGCGTATATTGATATTGCGGGTATTTCTTTCACCCACGGTAGTGCGTATATGGGTACCGCTTTCTTCTACAGGACTTTTGGTGGTGATACTGACTGCACCCACCACCGCATTTGAACCATAGGCCGGCACATTGGAGCCGCGCACCACCTCTATCCGTTCTATATCGTCAGGTACTATACCTAAGGAATTCCAAGACACCGTGGGGAAGGTTGGTACATAGACGCTGCGGCCATTAATACGCACCTCTAAACGGCGGGGGTCATCATCGGTTAAATCGTGGCCAGACAAGCCCGGCATAGAGGCATTGATATAAAAACTCATAAAGCCGGGCACTAAACGAAACACCTCAGCTAAACCGTTAGGGGCTAATGCGGCGATGGTTTCGCTGTCGATTACCGTAACGGAAGACGGTGAATAATGCCGCGCCTGCGCCATACGTGCACCCGCGCTGACCACGGGTATATCCACTAATAAATCGCTCTCGTCATAATAAGACGCTGCCGGGTTAGCGGCTATTGCTGCGGTACTCGCTGCGTTTAACAGGGCTAAGGCAATGATAATATGCTTCGTCACTACAACCTCATTTATTATTATCGACTTATACCACAGCTAATGTATCGCTGGCGTTTACGCACAGACGAAGCATTAGGCAAAAAGCCGTTTAGACTATTGTGAAGCTTGACCTTTCCCTAAGACAACGCTGTTAATGTTAGCCGCCGCAATTAACATCCTTACTGCATGGTATTTTGTTTTTATTGCAACAAAATACACAGCACTTAACAATCCGTGATATTACCCTTTAAATCACCTAATTAACACCTAGCCAAACCTTGCTGCTGGCTATTACTACTTGATAAGCCTAGGTTTTATGATTGCCTAGGCTTCGCTATGCAGCTGCCATCGCTTTTCTATAGGCGAAAAAAAACCCTTAATGAGTAAGGGCTTTTTATATTTCACTAGCGCTATGCTGCACTAGGCTTTATTGACACTCTCTTTTAAGGCTTTGCCCGCTTTAAAGCCTACGGTATTGCTGGCAGCTATTTGTAGCTCGGCACCCGTTTGTGGGTTTTTGCCGGTGCGCGCGTTGCGGTGACGTACTTCAAAGGTACCAAAACCAATTAAGGTAACCGACTCTTTGCGGCTTAGGCTCATGGTGATTTGATCGAGTATAGCCGATAACACGTCGTTAGCTTGGCTGGTGGGTAAATCGGCTTTATCGGCAATATAGGCCGCCAAATCGGGTTTGCGCATGTGATGCTCCTTCCTGTTAAGGGAATAATTATTGAAATTATTGTTGGCTTGATATGGCGTAGGCTAGGGGTGTATGGCTCCTCTAACCACCGTTACAAATTAACAGCAAGCCTACAACTTGCTGTCATGACCCTTTAAGCCAAAATGGGGGGCAGCTCCTTTTGTAAACGCATCTTCTCTTTTGTACCCTCGCCTGTCAAAGCAAAACCCAGTAATTGACCGGCGGCATTGCGAAACTCTGCCACGGTATCATTACCGTTTTGCTGTATCTGCCAGCTGCCTTCAGCGCCTAATGGCGCAGGGCTAAGGGCCACTGGGCAGGCCGGGGTTTTCACCATCACTGGCATGGCGGGGTAAATGACATCGCTGGGGCTACCCGCTAAGGTTTGCCCCAAGGCTTTCGCCGCGGCGTTCAGCGGTGCCACATACACCAAGCTGCGGCCATCCACTTCCGCGCAATCCCCTAGGGCATAAACATGAGCCGCCGAGGTTTGCAGTTTGCGATCGGTCACTATGCCACGGTTTACCGTTAAACCGGCAGCCGCGGCCAGCCCGGTGCGGGGGCGCACGCCTACAGCGCTAATCACGAGGTCGGCCTGTAACTCTTGGCCACTTTGGCAAGTAACGGTTACGCCGCCAGCGGTGTTATTATTCACCGCGCTGACTAGGTCGCCGAAGTGGAACACGGCACCCTTGGCTTCCAGTGCACGCTGCACCGCTTTACCCGCTGCCTCGGGCAGTAAGGTGGGTAGGCAGTAAGCCAAAGGATCTACTACTTCTACGGTAAAGCCGCCATTGATTAAGTCATTGGCAAATTCACAACCTATTAAGCCACCGCCGATTAAGACGATCTTTTTGGCCTGGGTTTTCTTAACCGCTTTGCGGAAGTCATCAAAGTCTAATAAGTCATTAATAGAATACACGTGATCCAAAGCATCGCCCTGTACCGGCGGCATAATGGTATCGGCACCCAAGGCCAACACCAGCTTGCCGTAGTGCACCTGGCTATGGCCATCGCCTATGTGTATAAGTTGTTGCGCGGTGTCTATACTATGCACTTTCGTCATAGTCCAGACACTGGCGCGCAGTTGCCTAGCCATAGTGCCGGCATCAGCGGCGACTAAGTCGGCCGCCTCGGTATTGCGGGTATAGCCGGTAGACAGCATGGGCTTGGAGTAGGCACGGCCATCGTCAGAGCTGATCAAAATTAGAGGCGTTTCACTATCATGCTTGCGGAATTCTTTGGCTACGCCATAGCCAGCCATGCCTGTACCTAAAATTATCACTGGCGCAAGCACGTGGTCGGTAGCCGGGTTTTCTTCGTGATGCGGCACTTCTGGCTCGGGTTCGCTAACCGCTATCAACTCAAAATCGTCTTTGCCCACGCCGCAGTCTGGGCACAACCAATCATCGGGTATATCTTCAAACTTGGTACCCGGCGCTATGCCTGAATCAGGGTCGCCCACTTTTTCGTCATAAATCCAGCCACAAACAATACAGACCCACTGTTGCATAACACTACCTTCTTAATTTTTTATACTTCGGTTTTGCCCGCCGCCGCGAGCAACCTTGATAGATTCGATTCGCAATGATGAACAGAGGCCACCATGCCTTAACTGCGGAGTCGACGAGTATAGCACCGGCCCCGTATCGGGTGTAGGGCCGAAGAAATAGAAACGCAATGTTTTTTAACTCAGCAATCACCGCTTCATTGCCTTTTGCTTTCGGTGCTAAAATAAGCCTATCTTTAAGGCTAAAGAGGACTAAAGAGCGCTATAGCCTCAATCTACCGACTCAATATGACTAAGGGATGTCCACGCTTGACCCTACCCGGCCGCACAGAAACAGAAACACACTGGCAAGACTATCACCGCTATACCGCCCATCAGTTGCCTACCGCTATCAGGCTTTGGCTATTGGATAGCGGCTCCTTAACCCAGCGCTTGATCAAAGCCAGCCAGGGGCACTTCAGCGTGCAGGTACTCAAGCAATGCTGGCAACGGCCGCGGGCATCGGAAGTGCAGTTGTTGGCCATGCAGCCCCGCGAACAAGCGATAGTGCGTGAAGTAATATTGCTCTGCCACGGCCAGCCTTGGGTGTTTGCCCGCAGCGTGATACCGGCCTCCTCGCTGCGCGGCCAGCTACGACGGCTACGCAAATTTGATAACAGCTCACTAGGGGCCATGCTATTTAGCGACCCCAGCATGCAACGCCACGCTTTTCAGTTGGCCCGTGTGTCTGGCGACAGCTGGCAACTGCCCGCGCAACTACAGCAAAGCCAGCCGCTGTGGGGCCGGCGCTCGCGCTTTGAGCTGGGAGCCAAGCCGTTAATGGTCAGCGAGTTGTTTTTACAAGCTTTTACCCCGTAAACTGCGACTGTCCCCAATCCTTATCTGCAGCCATAACGAAGCCATACTATGACGCTTGCCCAGTTACGCACACAGCTACCTGACTACCTCGCCCTAATACGCTTTTATAAACCGGTGGGTACTTATTTATTACTGTGGCCAACCCTATGTGCCTTATGGATAGCCGCCCAAGGTCTGCCCGATATAAAACTATTGCTTATTTTTAGCCTAGGCACGTTCTTAATGCGCTCAGCCGGCTGCGTCATTAACGACTATGCCGACAGGCATATCGATGGTCATGTTGAGCGTACCGCTCAGCGCCCCTTGGCCACCGGCCGCATTAGCAGCAAACAAGCGCTGTGCTTTTTTGTGCTGCTATGTGTGCTGGCGTTTATCTTAGTATTGTTTACCAACCTGCTGACCATACAGCTATCCTTCGCCGCGCTGGCGCTGGCCAGTTGCTACCCCTTTATGAAACGCTACACCCATATGCCGCAACTAGTTTTGGGCATGGCCTTTTCCATGGGCATCCCCATGGCTTTTGCGGCGCAAACGCAGAACCTGCCCCCCATCTTATGGCTGCTTTTTATAAGCTCGACATTATGGGCGATGATTTACGACACCTTTTATGCCATGGTGGATAGAGACGATGACTTGAAAATTGGGGTGAAATCCTCCGCTATTTTGTTTGGTGACGACACTAAAATCATCACTGCGCTCTTACAACTATGTATGATTTTTACGCTATTTTTAGCTGGCCAGCAGTTTCATTTGGGTGCTTATTATTATTTAGGCTTAACCGCTGCGGCTGGCTTTTTTATCTACCAGCAACGGCTCATTAAGCAACAGACTCGAGAAGCTTACTTCGCTGCCTTTTTAAATAATAATTGGGTAGGCATGGTAATTTTTATAGGCGTAGTTTTGGATTATGCCCTGCCCCCTTTAATCGCAACAGCTCAATAAGACTGGCTATGGAATTTCGTTATCTGCGCAGTATTAGCGAGATTAGTCACCAACAATGGAATGCCATTAGCGGCACGGACTATCCCTTTAGCCGCCATGAGTTTTTAGCGGCGTTAGAGCTTAGCGGCTCGGTTAGCGCAAAAACCGGCTGGCAACCCCAGCACCTCTGCGTCTATCAGGGCGAGCAACTGCTCGCCGTTATGCCGCTGTATATTAAGCAGCACTCCTATGGCGAGTACATCTTTGACTGGAGTTGGGCCGAGGCCTACCACCGCCACGGCTATAATTATTATCCCAAATTATTAGCCGCCATACCCTTTACGCCCACCACCGGGCCGCGCCTATGCCTGCATCCTAGCTGTGATGCTGACATGGTTCAAGAAGCGGTTAGCCAACAATTAATCAATCATGCTCAGCAGTTACACGCCTCCTCTGTGCATGTGTTATACACCGAACAGGCTGCCGGTTTTAACGCGCCCTTTATGCCGCGTAGCAGTGTGCAATTTCACTGGTTTAATCAGGGTTATAATTGCTTTGATGATTTTTTAGCCCAGTTTAAATCTCGCAAGCGCAAAGCACTGAACAAAGAACGCTTGCGTGTGGCGCAACAGGGTATACGTTTGCAGCGTTTAACCGGCGCACAGATTACCGATGAAATATGGCAGCAGTTTTATGCCTTCTACCAAAGCACCTATGCCAAACGCAGTGGCCACGGAGGTTACTTAAACCGCGACTTTTTTAATCGCATAGCCAGCAATATGGCCGAGCAAATCATGTTAGTGATCGCCATTAAAGATCAAACTATCATCGCCGGGGCGCTAAACTTTTTTGATAGCCACAGCCTTTATGGCCGCTACTGGGGTTGCCATGTAGAGGCGGAGCATTTGCACTTTGAAGCCTGTTACTACCAAGGTATAGAGTTTTGTATAGAGCAGGGCTTACAACGTTTTGATTCAGGCGCACAGGGCGAGCACAAAATACAACGCGGCTTTCAGCCGGTAGACACCTACTCCCAACATTGGATAGCTAGGCCGGATTTTGCCGACGCCATAAAACAATTTTTGCAGCAGGAAACCGCTGAGCTAACACGTTATAAACAGCAGTGCTCAGAACACTTACCGTTTAAAACCGTTTAACTTGATAGCGTACCCATCGAATCAGCTGTTTATTTTTTAGGCTGGCCGCTGGATTTATTTGCAAAGGGCTGTAAAATTCATCCTCTCTCCCTTAATAGCAACACAGGGTTTAAACTAGGCAGAGCAACTGTCTTAGCTTAGGCCAACACACATAGAGGCAATATGGCTAAAAAAATCACTGATTTGGTAAACTTTGCAAGCAGTAGCGCCAAAGTAGAGCGTTACCCTACTGCTGAAGATCGTTTAGTCAAAGGTAATCCCGAGCAAAATAACCAGCTCCACTTTGCCGTAAAGGATAAGTTCTTTGCCGGCGAATGGGGTGCCGATGTAGGCTGCTGGAAAATTAAATACAGCGAAAATGAATACTTTCACATACTCAGCGGCAAATCTATTTTGCGCGATCTAGATGGCAACGAGTTAGTGATGGTTGCCGGCGACAAAATCTGCGTGCCCGCGGGTTTTGAAGGGGAATGGGAAGTGGTAGAGCCTACCCAAAAAATCTATGTAATCTACGAGGAATAAGCCCCTCTTGCTTAGCCGTGATAGCCCTATCACGGCTGGCCTAAAGGCTCACAAAACGTATTATCTTGTGACGCAGCCTGCCAATCAACATTGAGCTTAGTAAAATCTACCTGCCATTTTTTAAACAATGCCTGCAGCACACCGTCTTTATAAAGCTGCGGTAAACGCTGGTCGTAGATTTTGCACAGCTGCTTGCCCCTAGCGTTGTGGCTAAACGCCAAATAAATATTGCGCGTTAGCACCGTCTCCCAACGCAGCTGCGACTGTAAGTCTACAAATTCCTTCCGCAATAAAACTAAGGCTTCATCTTCCGGCTCTAAAAAAACGGCTAAGCGCCGCTGAACAAGCATTTTTAAACCCTGCTCGCTGCGGCGTAACTCCAAGCCTTTTTTTATCCCTAAATACTGATCGTAGTTATAGCCAATAATCCACGCTATTGTATAGCCGATAGCGCTGTCAGCCCCTAGTTTATTACGCTGATAAACCCGCGCCCAATCCAGCGTGCTATCTTTGTGGTAAATAGCCAATACTCGCTCGGTGTTGATAGGGTACTGCGGTGTTAACAGTAGATCATTGCCGCGGTAGGCCTGCGAGTACGTACCTATTACCACGTCGTGATGCTGCTGCACCGTGCCAAGACGCGCCCGCTTAAAGGGTTCAATGGTAAGCTGAACAGCTATACCCACAGGCTCATAAACCGCTTTTATGATTTCAAAGTACAAGCCCGTGCCGTCGGGGTTGACGAAATCAGGCCAATGCTCGGACGCCACCTTAATTATTTTTGGTGAGGGTTCCTCGCTATTAGCCCATAGCGCCGAACTCACTAAAAAACAGCTGAGGTATTGCATCAAGACTACGGTATAAATAAATAACTTCACTACATGGCTCTATACAAAATAAAATGTCTGCGGCAAGGCCTCTATCATCATAGCCTCAACAGAAAACATCATGTTAACACAGCCGTCAACACTGGCGATTCCAGTGAATTCCGCTAGGGTTAATAGTGGTTTTACCTATCACTTTAGAGAATTATATATGGCCAACAAGGGTAACCCTACCGCCTCTGAGCCCAGCAATAAACCGATCAGCCCGGCCAGTATGCTAGCAAAACTAAACCTAGGCGCCACCGTACAGGTATCCAGTTTAGACGGATCGTTAACATACCTCACTCGCCTAATAGGCGTAGACAGCAACAAGGTTTTAATTACTGCGCTACCTACGCCCAAGCAAATGAAAAAAGAAAGCGTGGACGCGGTCTACGATAATATATTTTTTCCTGAAAAAGTTTTTGTGATGCGACTGATAGCACAAGGCTATATTTTTGCCTTTCAATCACAGGTTATCGCCGTTAATTACAGTGGCAGTAAATTATTGCTGAGCAGCTTCCCTAAAAACATACAAAGCCAACCCCTAAGAAGTGATGCTCGCCTACCCTGCGCACTATCCACTAGCTGCCAGTATAAAGAGCAAACATTTGCCGCGGTGATAACTGATATCAGCAAGGGAGGCTGCCAGATACAATTTGACCCCAGCTTGTTCTCAGGCGCTGTGGACACATTAAAAGACCAAACCCTGCAACTGACTCTGCGTTTTCACCCAGGTACTGAAATTGAAAATCTCAACACTAACGTTTCCTCCGTCAACAAAATCACTAACCACGAAGTGACTATAGGGCTAAGTTTTGTTGAGGCTGAGCCCTCGGTTAATCACTACCTAGAGTCTTTACAATTAGGTGAATTGTCTTCTATCTTTTTGTAAAGCGTTTATCGGCTAATTAAAATCTTCCAGCTCGGTAATCGTTTCATCGACGGTTTCAGTGCTCAACTCTGAGTCTACGCCATTATATTCATCGATTTCCTGGGGCTGTATCATATTGGCCGCCTCTATACCTAAATGAAAAGTAGCGAAGCCCGGCATTACTACCTGATTTAAAGCCATGCCTATAACTCGGCCTTTAAACGGCGCAATGATTTCACTACTGACGTTGGTAATGGGATCGGTAACCACCCCTAATATATCACCGGGCTTAACCTGAGCACCTTCGCTAACGCGGCTAAATAAAATACCCCCTTGATCGGCACGTACCCACAGAGTTTGTTTATAAATGGCTTCTGTGGTTTTCCAAAACTTTAAGCTGTGCAGCATATTTTTTTGCTCTAGCAGCGTTTCTATGCCCTTCACCCCATGCTCTACCGCTGCCACTTGTAAACGCATGGACTCGCCAGCCTCCAAAGTTACCGCAGGTATGCCGGCTTTTACCGCCGCCCAACGCAAAGTGCCCGGCGCGCCCTTGCCATGCACAATAACCGTTGCGCCAAACTGTTTGGCCAAAGCTAACACCTCAGGGTTTTTAGTATTGGCGCGCAGCTGTGGCAGATTGGTACGATAAAAAGAGCCAGTATGTAAATCTACCAGCGCATCACAGTGGGCAATCACTTCATTAAAAAAAGAATGGGCCAAACGCGATGCTGAGCTACCGGCAGGATTGCCGGGAAAGTAACGGTTTAAATCACGGCGGTCAGCCAAGTAACGGGAGTTGCGGTGAAAACCCTGTAAATTAACGATGGGCACACCGATGACGGTGCCGGTTAATTTTTCAGGTTTTAAGTTATACAGAACCCGCCTGACGATTTCTATACCGTTGAGTTCATCGCCGTGTATGGCCGCGGTTAAGCACACCACAGGCCCCGGTTTAGCGCCATGCACCACCAATACGGGTGTAGGTACCGCTATGCCTTTAAAGGATTGGTCGGGCGTCCAAGCTAAACGTGTAGCTGTCGCCAGGGGGATTTCCGTATCTAAAATAACCAGAGGCTCATAACCATCGTCCTGCTGCTTTTTAGCAATATTTAATGATAACTCTATCGCCGGTAACATTGCGGTAGCTGTTTCTTGTTGCTGATCAACAACCACAGCGGCGTCAGAGACATTGCCGGCTGACTGAGGGCTGGTTTGCTGAACGAGCTTTGGGGCACTACTATCTTGTGGTTTTTTTATGAGCACAACAGGTGGCGCTGGCGTAGTCGTCGGCTGCGCTGCAGGTTCTGGCTTAACAATAATGCTCGGCTCTTCAACCACCTCTTCTAACTTTGCCGGTTTAGCCACCACTATCGCTTTTTGTTTTTTTCGTGGTGCGGCCTTAGCGCTAGCTTCATCCTCTTTAACGGGTGGCGGGACAATCTCTTCTATAGTTATAGGTTGTGCCAAATCTACAGGTTTGGCTGCCTGCTTAGGTTTTTTGGGTCGCGGCGCTGGCTGTGTGCTATCAATAGTCGGTGACTGAGCACTAGCTTCTGCGCTGCTTTGCTGAGTACTCACGACCGGCGACTCGGCTTGTAGTAAGCCAGTGGTAGCCAAAGCGACAAGGCTAACAGTTATTACAAAAAACGGTTTTTTTAACGATTTTTTTAACATAGTTCCTACAAAGATTAGGTGACAGTTTCTTTTTGCACGGCGCGGTTGAATGCCGGACGTTGTTTACAGCGCTGTAAATAGTCTTGGATATTGTCCGCGGCTAGAGGCTGCTGAAAGGCCTCGGCCCATAGTAAGGTATGCGCAATTAATATATCGGCGGCAGAAAAGTCATCTCCCAATATATAAGGTTTGTCGGCTAGGCCCGCACTTAATAAAGCCAGTGCTTGTTGAAACTCCCAGGCCCCAGTATCGATTACCGCTGGTACTCGCCATTCTTTTGCTAAAGCAAAGCGATGCTTAGCCATAGTCCACAGCGGCTGCTCTAATTCACAGAGTGCAAAATAACACCACTGCTGATACCGCGCTTTTTGTTCACTGGCAGCAGCAGGTATTAATTGACCGTTGCTGTACAGCTCAGCCAAGTGACTTACTATGGCTGCCGACTCTGTCATAACAAAATTATCCAGCTTTATAACCGGCACCTTCCCCGCTGAATTTAGCGCTAAAAAAGATTCACTGCGATGTTCGCCTTTACTAAAATCTATAGGCACAAACTCATAGGCTAATTGTAACTCTTCTAACATCCAGGTTATGCGCATGCTGCGGCTATGTGGCGTACCGTATACTGTAATCATAATAAACTTCCACCCTGTGCTTGCTGGTTTGATTAACCTAGCTGATTGGCCATCACAAAAGAGACTCGATTATCCGCATCTTGTTCCATAAGCTCTTTATCTAAGCGATCAATAAATGTGAGCCGCTTGGCTAAACCTAGGCCGCAGGCCAGCTGTATGGCCAAACCTGGCCTAGCATTTAGCTCTAGTATCATGGGACCTTGATGTTTATCTATCACTATATCGCAGCCTATATATCCCAATCCGGTCATCTCATAACAGCCAGCAGCTAAGCGCATAATTTCTGGCCAATACGGAATACATAACTCACTAAAGTTTTTGCCGGTATCGGGATGTTCGATAATACGTTTACCGTGTTGCACCGCATAAAGACTTTTACCCGTTTGTATATCTATGCCTACCCCTATCGCACCCTGATGCAAATTAGCGCGACCATCAGAAGAGTGCGTGGCGCAACGCAGCATGGCCATAATGGGAAAGCCTTTATAAACTATTATGCGCAGGTCCGGCACACCCTCGTAGGTGTACTCATTAAACACATCATCGTAGTGAATCATCGCCTCTATCATCGCCTTATCGGGCTTGCCGCCCAAACTATAGAGACCACTTAAAATATTATTCACATGTCTACGGATATCGCTTTGTAAAATTTTACTACCGCTGGTTTTAAGAAAAAAATCAAACTCACGATCACTAATTACCAATATACCTTTACCACCACTGCCTCGGGTGGGTTTAATCACAAACTGGTTTAATGGTGCTAACATCTCAGGCAACTTGCGCAACTCATGGTTGCTTTCTATCACCCCTAATAATTCTGGCACGCGTATGCCTGCTGCCAAGGCAGCTGTT
Source organism: Dasania marina DSM 21967 (assembly GCF_000373485.1). Lineage (NCBI taxonomy): Bacteria > Pseudomonadati > Pseudomonadota > Gammaproteobacteria > Cellvibrionales > Spongiibacteraceae > Dasania > Dasania marina. The sequence continues at coordinate 805,435 of NZ_KB891575.1, read as the reverse complement.
TTGGTGAGTAGCTTATTATCAACTATCGGGTATAAATGGCGGGGGTTATGTCTAGCAATATAATTAATATTGCGGCTATTCATGCCTAATAAGCCCAGCGCTTTTAGCTCTTTGGGCCAAACAAACATCATTTATGAGCGCCTCATATAACGAAAGCGTATCAGCTCTGATGCTCGGTAGCCGGTATAGTGGCCCAAAATAATAATCATGCCTAATAGAGTGAACAGCAATTCGGGGAAGTTAAACATCCAATGCTCTATATAGTGATTGGTCATTGCTAGGTAGCAGAGTATCGCCACCGCCAAACTACCGGCTGTTTGTATTAGTACTTCCATGGGGCCATCGTCCTCCCACAGTATCGACATATGCTCTATAGTCCAGGCAATAATTATCATGGGGAAAAAAGTCACTGTTAACGCCTGCTCTACGCCTAACTTAAAACTGACAATGCTGATAAACGACATTAAGCAAACAACAATCACCACCACTGCCGCTATACGCGCTACCAGCAATAAATCCAGCCTACTTAGATACGAACGCACAAACAAACCTATGCTCAGTATTAACAAAAAGATCAGCACACCGTTTAGCAAATGGGTTTGTATAAACGCTATGGCCAGCAATACCGGCATAAAAGTACCCGCCGTGCGTATACCAATGACTACCCGTAAAAAAATCACCATTAATGCGCCTATAGGCACTAATAAGATAAATTTAAAAACGCTTTGCTGCTCTATGGGCAAGCTATAAATGGAGTAATCTAACAGGGCCGCTTGTTCACCACCCATTTGTTCCAAGGCTACCTTGCGGGCGGGCACATCATTCGCCAATACCGAAAAAGTCACTGCCGAATGGCTGCCACCCTCTACGTCTATCATGGACACGTCGCCGCGCTGCCATACCAAGAAGTTATCGGGCAGGCCTTTGACACCCGTTTTCGTGGAAAACACTAACCATTTATTACCATCATAAATTTCTACCAAGGCATCAGAACTCATTCGGTTTCTATCATCTTCCAGATAGATCCCGCGAATGATATGGGCGGGGATTTCAGCCAAAGCCAGCAGGTCTAAAGCTAGGTCTACGGTTTCTTTCTCTAATAGTTTATTGTGTATTAACCTAGCGTCGTTATTGTTTTTGTCATTCATTGCCTTTAACAGCTGAGTGGTAAAACTTTCTTTATCGGCCGAAGACTGCCAGCTGTTGTTAATAATAGAGGCTGCCGCATTGCGCAGAGCCTCTTGTCGCTCACCCTGCCAGTTAGGTTTAGCGCGCAAGATATTGGCGTCCAATTCCGGCAAACCTTCACCTGAAGGACGCTTGTGTACATCTAATTTGTAATACAGCGTTTGTTTACCGCTGGCCATGCGCTTAGTCCATTCGGCGCGCCTATGGCCGGCATTGTCGTATATATTAAAGCCATAGCCTGAGCTGCTAAAAATTTCTTCTATCACTTCCATATTGTTTTGATTGCGTGGCAAGGCCAGCGACACTTTAACCGCGCCCCCTTGTGCATCAAAGCCTACCTTAGCCTCCACTGTCCACACGGTAGCGTACTCGCCGGGGCTAACAGGCATGCTTAGCATTTCGCTCTTATAGGTCATCAACCCTAAACCCATCAAGATGAGCAATAGACCTAATAGGTAAACCTGAGCACGTGGCGACATGGGCAATATTCCTATTTTTTAGCTGTGTATTTTTGGCTAACGTCTACTAAAAAACGGTCTAATAAATAATTTCGCCCTACTAGTACCTGATACAGATAATCGCTTCTATCGGTTAAGGTTAGCTCTATATTTTCATTAACAGTACCCAGTTGCAGGGGCAGCTTAACCACTGGCCTGCGCTCAAAATCAGGGCCGATTTGTTTAATTCGCACAAAGCGTACAATCTTTTTCTCAAAGTATATTTTTTCTTGATTATTGGGGTTGAGCACGGCAAAGCGCACCCATTTTTTACCATCGCGTTCAAACTCAGACAAGTCTTGCGCGTTGAGTGAGGAGGTTTTTGCGCCGGTATCTATACGCGATTTGATAGCAATATCGTTGTTATCTATAGTGACGTATTCCACTCTACCCACAACGACTTTGGCATTGGCTTGCAACTTAGCTTTTTTAACAATGGCCTTTTTTTTGCCCGGGCATTCCTTTTCTACATAGGTAATTACCTCTCTAACTATGGGCTGCTCACAGCTGTGTATTACTTTTTCAGCAGCCAGCGGTGGCTCTGCCTGTTGTTGCTCTTGCTCTTTAACTACCGGCGCCGGTATGGGTTCTGGTTGCAGCTCAAAAAAGCTACACGCGGAAACACATAAGGACAGCAGCAGCAGTTTTAGTAACTGGCTTAGTGCGCTCATATTATAAGTCTCTAGCATTGATATAGGCCTGCTCTGAAATATGGTGATAATTTTTAACGCCATCGGCAAAGGTTTTCCAAGATTGGTACACCTTTTTAGTCATGGCATCTTGTTGAATAATTTCTTGCATATACTGCTCTGTGGCTGTTTTTAACGCCTTGAGTACGTCGTCGGGAAAGCGGCGTATGCTGATGTTAGGGTTTTCACTCAGCGCCACCAAGGCGGCATTATTTCTAGCGGTGTACTCATCTAACATATCTTGATTGGCATAGCGGCCAGCAATTTTAACAATAGCCTGTAAATCTTTGGGCAAGGTCTCAAAGGCGGTCTTATTAATTAAAAACTCCAAATTAGATCCCGGCTCGTGCCAGCCCGGATAGTAATAATATTTTGCCACTTCATGTAAACCAAAGGCCTTATCATTATAGGGCCCCACCCATTCGGTGGCGTCTATTACCCCGGTTTGCAAAGCGGTATAGAGCTCGCCGCCAGGCAAGTTCACCACGGTACCCCCAACACGACTAAATATTTCGCCACCCATACCGGGTATGCGCATTTTTAAACCTTTTATGTCTTCAAGGGAATTAATTTCTTTATTAAACCAACCGCCCATTTGCACGCCGGAGTTGCCCCCAGCCATGGGAATGATATTAAAGGGGGCGTACAGCTCCTGCCACAACTCTAAGCCACCACCGTAGTGCAGCCAGCCGTTCATCTCCTGGGCGTTCATACCAAAGGGGATACTGGTAAAAAACGTAGCCGCCTGCGCTTTGCCCTTCCAGTAGTAAGCGCCTGAGTGACCCATTTGTACCGTGCCCTGCGACACCGCATCAAACACACCCAGCGCAGGTACTAATTCACCGGCACCGTAAACGCGTATTTTTAAGCGGCCGTTGCTGGCCCGTGCTACCGCCTTGGCAAATACCTCTGGGCCATTACCTAAGCCAGGAAAATTTTTCGGCCAAGAGGTAACCAGCTTCCACTCTATCACCTCTTGGGAGGTTTGTTGTTGCTCGGCGCTTTGATCATGCTTGGCAATAATTTTTGAGCTACGCTCTAACACCAGCAACCAACTTACCGCGACTAACAAGGCAACTAAGGTCAGAATAATAAGCGGGCTAAGCTTTCGATTTGTTTTCATATCATTATTAGTCGTAAAGTTAGTTCTTGCTGTTAGCAACTAGTGCTATAAAGCTTCTAAATTCGCATACTGCAGCACCAACCACTTGCTGCCTTCATCATCAAAATTAACCTGCACCCTGGCGCTACTGCCCTGGCCTTCAAAATTCACCACCGTACCACTACCAAATATTTGATGATAAACCATCTGCCCTAAGCTCATACCGGTGCCAGTAATTTCAAATCCGTGGCCATTAACCGCTGGCGCATAACTGGCCGGGCGACTGATGGTGGTATTTAAACGCACCTCTTCCACATACTCTGTGGGTATCTCGCGGATAAAACGCGAGGGCGCATTAAAGTTTTCGTTACCATACATGCGGCGCGACTCCGCATAGCTGATATACAACTTTTGCATGGCGCGGGTAATACCCACATAGCAGAGCCTGCGCTCCTCCTCTATCCCCGAGGCCTCGTCCATGGACATTTTATGGGGGAATAGGTTCTCCTCCATGCCCACTAAGCATACCAGCGGAAATTCCAAGCCCTTCGAAGAGTGCAAAGTCATTAACTGCACACTGTCTTCGTGTTCGTCGGCCTGTTGCTCACCGGCATCCAGCGCCGCTTCATCCAAAAATTGCTGCAGCGGTGACAGCGCTTCGTCGCTAGCCACAAATTGCTTTGCCGCTACCACCAGCTCTTGTAGGTTTTCTACTCGCGCCTGGCCCTTCTCGCCTTTTTCTTTTTTGTGAAAGTCTATTAGCCCCGAGCGTTTAATCACTTCATCGGCTAGATCCTCTAAGCTTAGCTCATCATTGTCGTTACCCAAGGTATCGATTAAGTCGGCAAAGGCCAGCAAGGCATTACTGGCCCTGGCAGGTAATAACTTTTGCTCCACCACCTTGGCCAAGGCCTGCCACATAGAGCTGCCGTGTTCGCGGGCATAGCTGCGCACCACATCCACGGTTTTACCGCCTATGCCGCGAGTGGGCGTGTTAATGGCTCGCTCTATCGCGGTATCGTCGTGGCGATTATTAATTAGCCGCATATAGGCCAAGGCGTTTTTGATTTCTAGGCGGTCGTAGAAGCGCTGGCCACCGTAGATACGGTAGGGCATACCGGCGCGAATTAACGCTTCCTCTAATACCCGCGATTGAGCGTTGGATCGGTATAATATGGCCGACTGCGCGCGTAAACCGCCCTGATTAACCCACTCTTCTATGCGCTCTACCACAAAGCGCGCTTCGTCCTGCTCGTTAAAGGCGGTGTATAAAGAGATCAAATCACCTTCACCACCGTCGGTCCATAGCTCCTTACCTAGACGCTCGGTGTTATTGGCGATAACAGCATTGGCCGCCCCCAGTATGGTAGAGGTGGAGCGATAGTTTTGCTCTAGCCGTATCACTTGGGTGTTGACGAAGTCTTGCGAGAACTGCTGGATATTTTCAATTTTGGCCCCGCGCCAGCCATAGATAGACTGATCGTCATCGCCCACTGCGGCGATAGGGATTTGCTTGCCCGCCAACACCCGCAGCCAGGCGTATTGCACGGCATTGGTATCTTGAAACTCGTCTACTAACAGATGCTGAAAGCGCTGCTGGTAATGCGCCAGTAATTTCGGGTTTTTCAACCATAGCTCGTGGGCGCGTAATAATAGCTCGGCAAAATCCACTACCCCCTGACGCTCGCAGGCCTGCTCGTATTGCTGATACACCGCCAACATGGTTTTTTGATAGAGGTCGTTGCCGTACACCTCCATATGCGCGGCGCGCTTGCCTTCATCTTTTTGGCCGTTAATAAACCACTGTGATTGCTTGGGCGGCCAGCGCGATTCATCCAGCGCCAGCTCTTTGTGTATGCGTTTAACAATGCGCAGCTGATCGTCGGAGTCCAGTATTTGGAAATTTTGCGGCAGCCCCGCCTCTTGCCAATGGGCTTTTAACAAGCGGTGCGCCAGGCCGTGAAAGGTGCCCACCCACATGCTGCGGGTAGGTATAGATAATAACTCATCTATACGCTCGCGCATTTCGCGGGCGGCTTTATTGGTGAAGGTCACCGCCAGTATGGCCTGCGGGGCCATATTCTCGGCCTGTATTAACCAGGCGATGCGGTGCACCAGCACGCGGGTTTTACCACTGCCCGCCCCCGCCAAAATCAGCATATTAGAAGGTGGCGCAGCAACAGCTTGCCGTTGCGCGTCGTTTAAATCATTGAGTATATGAGAAACATCCATGGCGAAGGATTCTACCAGAATTCAATCGCCCGTTATTATGTTATTGCGCACAGGACGGATGAAAAAAAAATGGTTACACTCCCTGTTTTAGGCTGTTCACCTCATAAACGTCTGTAGCCAATACTAAGGGCCACCGTGAAGCCACGTAATATTATTAAAATTATTGAAAACTGTGAGCCCAATTTGCGCAAATCTGAGCGCAAAGTAGCCGATTATGTACTAGCCAACCCCAGCGAGGTCATACACCGCCGCATCGTCGACCTAGCCAGCGCCGCCGATGTCAGCGAGCCCACCGTGGTGCGCTTTTGTCGCGCCATAGGTTGCAGCGGCTTTCAGGATTTTAAGGTATTACTGGCGCAACACATCGCCCACAACTCCCAGTATCAGGAGTTTAGCCTGCACGAATCAGACTCGGCGCGGGAATACACCAACAAGGTCTTTGACTCCACCATAGACACCCTCAAACGGGTGCGCGATAGCATAGACGTATACACCATAGAGCAGGCCGTGGCCGCCTTAATGCTGGCCAGACGGGTAGAGTTTTATGGCTTTGGTGCCTCCAGCCCAGTGGCCACCGATGCTCAACACAAGTTTTTCCGCCTGCAAATTCCATCCTCAGCCTATTCCGACCCCCATATTCAGGCTATGTCGGCGATGTCGCTGACCGATGAGGATGTAGTGGTCGCCATTTCGCAAACGGGCCGTACCCAGATACTGTTAGATGGTATGGCCCTAGTTAAAGAATCGGGCGCTACCATCATAGGCCTAGCCCCCAGTAACACGCCGGTGGCACTGGAATGCGATATCCCACTGCATATAGATGTAGAGGAAGACACCGAAAACTACACCCCGCTACCCTCACGCATCGCCCATATGGCGGTTATAGATATACTGGCCGTGGGCGTATCTAAGGCCAAGGGGCCGGCCATAGGCGAGCACTTGCAGAAGGTTAACCGCGGGTTACAATCATTACGCAAAACAAAATAGGTAACAATCTTACTTACTACCTAATTTATGTATCTACAACCTAAAAACGGCAAAATTAGAACAATAAATATGGTATTAATCCAATTTAATACCTATATTAAGTCGCATGACTACCCCACAGCTCCCTCATATACTCGCGCTTAGCTTTTCCCTACTGCAAGCCCAGCAACTGGCCAGCCTCAAATACCAGCAAGGCCGCTACGCCGCCCAAGCAAGTATTTCCCCCGACTGGCTGGCCAGCCTAATAAGATACAACGATCAGCAGGCCGACTTGCTACTCAGTACACTTACTCTAGACGGCACCGCCTTCAATTATCAACAGGCCATTACCTACTCGCGCAGCCTACATCTGGCCGATCTAAGCGCTACACAGATACAGCAACTGCACCAGCAGCTACACCCCAAGGGCGGGCAATGGCGCAGCCTGAAGTTAACATTACCGCTACGTCACCAAAGTGGCCAACAACTTGTCATCGCCAGCCATAGCAATCCCGTCACCGAGAGCATTGAGCTAGCGCTGCAACAGTTACGCGGGCACATCGCCGCCGAAGTAGAGCCCTTAATCGCCATACCGGTTTTTATCTACGACCTATTGCAGCTGTTCCCCTTTTTAAATGGCAACCGCCGCATCGCACTATTGCTCCTTAGAGAGCTATTAATAGAGCAAGGCCATGAGGTGTTGCAGTATCAAAGTATGGAAGCCTTGATACTGCGCACCGACCCGCAGTTTTATACCCAGCTCTATGCCTGCAGCCGACAACAGGCACCGCTGCAAGACTGGTTAATGTATTGCTGGCAGCTGTTGCAGCAGTGCTATCAAGGCTTTGAACAGGCCTGCGCGCAAAACGGCATCAGCAATAAACGCGGCAGTAAAACCCAATTGATACAACAAACGCTGGCCAGCTTCGAGCGGCCCTTTTCTTTAAGCGAGTTACAGCAGCAACTGCCCAGCATAGGACCAGATATGATACGTAAGGTGGTCCGTGACTGCCGCAAACTAGGCCTACTGCAAAGCACTGGCCGCGGCCGTGCGGCAAAATGGATTTATAACCATGGCGCTGCCGGCGATTAATTAATAGCTTTACTAAAGCCGTAGCTAACCTCCTCGACTCTACTACTTAGCCTTTACAGACCGCCTTATGTATCATCTATAAATAAGGCTACGTTAATCCAATAGAACGCTATCGTCCCTGCTTGGCGGTTACTACATCCTGTTAGCTAGCTGCTGCTGAACATGGAGGTATGAGGAGAAGTCCTTAATGCGCAGCACCTCGCTACCATTTTTAAACAGCAATAAAGTGGGCAGTGTTTTAACGCCATAGCGAACAGAGGCCGCGTTATTTTTATCTATCAACACTTCGCTACTAAGCTGATATTTTTGCTTATAGTCGGCAACGTCGGCAAGCTCGGTCCATAAGCGTGAAACCCATGTCTGTAGGCTCAGTGTGGGATAAGCCACTAGCAATTGCTTCAGCACCTGCTGGCCCTGCACACAGTTTTTACTTTGCTCAGGCCTAGACTCTGCTAAATACCAATCACACCACGTCGCGGTAAAATACAGCGCGCTAAGACCCTGCTGAGCTAGCACTGGCAATGCGCTGCTGTGCTGGCCCTCGACGATATTAACGCGCTCTAGGTAGCTGTCGCTACTAGCCAACATGGCCAGCCGCTGCTTTAGGCGCGCATCCACCTTATGACCCTTGTGTACGACCCGACCTTGACCATCGATTAAGATATGCAAAGGCGTGCCCAGCAAATCAAAGGCCTGACTTAATCGGCCGTCACTATCTTGTACCGTCGGCATGCTCATGCCGTATTTTTCTATCATCGCTAGCACTGCCGCCCTGTCTTCATTTAAATCTATATTGACTGATAAGAATGCAAGGCTGTCGCCATAGTGTTGCGACGCTTCGACAAAGTGCGGCATTTGCTGATTGCAGGGCACGCACCAACTGGCCCAGAATTTTATATACTGCGGCCTTTTACCCAGCAGCTGGGACACCGCTACGGGCTTGCCGTTAATGTCGCTGGCCGGCAAGTTCAGCAGCGCCTGTTCATAGGCCTGCGCGGTAGTGGCTAGCAATAGCCACACGGCAAGCAAGCGGAAAAGGTTTATTACGCATGTCATCTCGCTACTCCTTACAGCTTATTACGATGATTTAAGTATGTGATCAAACTGGCCGACCTTATAAGAGCCCACATCGGCACCAAAACACAGCGCTAAACGATTCCACGTATTGATATTAGTAATGGTAAGGGTTAAATCGACTATGGCTTTATCATCGAACAAGGTTCGTAGCTGTTGTAGCTGCTCTGGGCGCTGCTCCGCCTGCTGCCATTGCGTTAGGGTTTCACACCAGGCTAATGCCGCGCGTTCTTGCGGGGAATAAAACGGCGCTTCCCGCCAGGCACTAAGCGCATACAAACGCTGCTCGGTTTCCGCCAGGGCGCGGCTATCTTTGTTGTGCATGTCTAGGCAATAGGCACAGCCGTTTAATTGCGAAACTCGAATTTTGACTAACTCTATAAGTTTTTCACTCAACCCCTGCTCATCATGTTGCGCACTGAGATAACGCTCCAGCCCTATAAAGGCAGCCATGGCATCGGGGGCCACTTGGTAATAATTCAGTTGTTCTGGCATGAGTAATTCCTCTATCGCTAATGATTCAAATCTGAGTCATAGCCTATGCCTATACGGCTGCCGTGCATTGTATATTTTCGCCATCGTCAGCTTTCTTAGGGGCCGTACTTTTTTCGTACTAGGCTTTTGTTATACTGCTCCCATTGTTCTTTAGGCTCACGGCGATGCACTCATTGTCTCATCTCGGTTTTCAACGCTATGCCCCGCAGCCGGCACTGGCGCCCTATGTGCAATGCTATTGGCAGATTAACCTACGTCAGGCGTCACCGTCACAAACCCCTGAGTTTATGCACCCTGAAGGTGGCAGCGGCATTATTTTTAATTTTGCCGATAGCATAAGCCTCAATAACATCAGCCTAGGCCAGGGCAGCTTCGTCATCGGACCCAACCGCCGCTCCGCACAACTGTGGCTGGCTAATGAAGTCGACACCTTCGGCGTGCGCTTTCACCCCGGCAAGGGTCGCGCCATACTCGCGCTACCGTTAATCGAGCTGCTAGATAGCATGGTCAACCCCGACCAGCTGGCACTGCCTACGCTGGGCGATGAGCTGGCCGAGCAATTAGCGGCGCTAAGCACCGGCCACGCTAGAGTGGCGCACATAGAAAACGTACTGCTGGCACAGCTGGGCCCGCGGCCCGTACTAGACCCTAGATTGGATTATGCCCTGCAGTGGATTAACGCTAACCATGGCCTTAAACCTGTGGCCCAGCTTGGCTCTCAACGTAGCATGCTGCCGTCAACCTCAGCGCTAAGCCAACGGCAACTCGATCGCCTATTTCAGCAGCAACTAGGGTTAAGCCCAAAACAATACAGCCGCCTGCGCCAAGCAGACTATGCCCGGCAATTATTAAAACAGGCTCCCGCCCAGCAAAGCCTTACCGATATCAGCTACCTAGCGGGCTTTTATGACCAAGCCCATTTTATTCACCAGTTTCGCCAAGTAGTTGGTATTACCCCGGGCGACTATAGAGCCATAAAAACCTCATAACACCGCAATGCTTTACGTTACACTAAGCCTCTCATTCATTACCGCTACACAACCTCGCTATGTTTGAACTTAAAACCCTAGGCTTATTTGCCCTTACCGCCCTAGCCGAAATCGCTGGCTGCTACCTGCCCTACCTATGGCTAAAGCAGGGCAAAAGCGCCTTGCTACTCATCCCCGCCGCTATCTGCTTGGCCGCCTTTGCCTGGTTACTATCGCTGCACCCCGAAGCGGCCGGGCGCGTGTATGCCGCCTATGGTGGTGTCTATATAGGTATGGCTATAATCTGGCTGTGGCTGGTAGATGGCATTAACCCCAGCGTCTGGGATATAGTCGGTAGCCTAGTGGCACTGTTGGGCATGGCCATCATCTTTTTTGCCCCCAGGCAGCTATAGTGTTTATCACTCATAGCCATTTAACGTAATAGCCAAGGAATAGTAGGCATGCCCCGTTTAGCCATACTGCTAACCACGACCCTATTGTTAAGTTTTTCATCGCTAAGCTATAGCGAAATATATAAGTGGGTAGATGAAAACGGCCGGGTGCACTTTAGTGATAGTAAAGACACCCAGCAGCCGGTAGAAACCGTCACCTTACAAATGAATAGCTACCAGCATGTATCCTTTGAGTCGCTACCCCAAAACAGCAGCATTGTTAGCCGCACGGTTAAAATGTATTCCGCCGTTTGGTGCGGCTACTGCAAGAAAGCGAAACAATATTTTATCGCCCAAGGCATACCGTTTATAGAATTAGACATTGATAAAAACCCGCAGGCCAAACGCGAATACAAGGCCCTAGGGGCAAAAGGGGTACCGGTGATTTTAGTGGGTAATAAACGCATGAATGGTTTTAGCGTGAAAGGCTTTCAACGTATTTACTCGTCCTCGGACTCCTAAGCCGCCATCGATAGTGCTACCGTCCCATTTTGTTGCTGTAGCTTTTACCTTTACACTAACAACAACTTTTTTGGCCTTAACCGCCTAGATAAAAACGTCTCCATACCAGGGCTCTGTTTATGTTATCCAAGCTATTTCCCGGACTACTGTGGCTACAGGGCTATAGCAAAAGTACATTTTTAAGTGACTTATCTTCGGGGCTAACCACCGGGGTTTTGCTAATACCGCAGGGCATGGGTTATGCCATGGTGGCAGGCTTGCCACCGGAAGTGGGGCTGTATGCCGCCATCTTCCCACCACTACTGTATGCCCTCTTGGGCACCTCCAACAAAGTATCGATAGGGCCTGTGGCTTTAGATGCCATATTAATACTCTCGGGTTTAAGCCTATTGGCCGAACCGGGTAGCGAGCACTACCTGCAATTAGCAGTACTGCTAAGCCTTTTGGTAGGCCTACTGCAATTTGCCTTTGGTTTATTACGGCTGGGATTTATTGCCAACTTTTTATCTTACCCGGTGATAGTGGGTTATACCTCGGCGGCAGCAGTGATTATTATCTGCAACCAGTTACAAAGCTTAGTGGGCGTAGAGGTAGCCGCCGCTAATGTGTTTAACCAGCTTTATCTGTTGTTGCTAGCTAGCCCGGCGTGGACGCCCTACACCGTGGTGATAGGTGTAAGCAGCCTACTGTTAATGTATCTTGGCAATCGCTACAAGCCCAAGCTGCCCATGGCTTTGCTCTTATTAATCGTTGGTATGCTGTGCTCTGGACTGTTGCAGCTGTCACAATACGGTGTCGCCACCATAACCAGCATCCCACAAGGCTTGCCCATGTTGGCGCTGCCCAACCTTAATCTAGAGCAAATAAGCCAGCTATTACCGGTAGCCTTTACTGTGGCTTTTATGGGTTATGTGGGCGCTATTTCTATTAGTAAATCACAGGAAACGCCTAGCGATAAGCATACCGCCAAGCCCAATCAAGAGCTGATTGCTTTAGGCGCCGCCAACATTCTAGGCTCACTTTTTCGCGCTTTGCCCGTATCCGCTAGCTTTTCTCGCAGTGCCGTCTTTGTGAAGGCTGGCGCGAAAACGCAAATATCGGCATTAATCTCAGCGGCCTTTATCGCTCTGATCTTGTTATTTTTAAGCCCTTTATTTAGCCAATACCCTCTACCTAAAACAGTACTCGCTGCCATTATTATTATGTCGGTGCTGGGCTTATTCAAGTACGGTGAAATGAAGTCGCTGTTGCAGCAAGACAAGAAAGAATTTCTGTCGCTGCTGGTTACCTTTTTTATTACCTTACTCTTGGGTGTACAACAGGGCTTACTAGCAGGCGTACTGGTTTCCATTATGGTGGTGGTGTATCGCAGTGCTATTCCGCATATGACCGAGCTGGGCTTACTGGCCGACCGCCAGCTGTATCGCAACATCAATCGCTTTCAACAGGCGCAGGTACGCGAGGAGCTATTAATTTTTCGCTTTGACGCACCGCTATATTTTGCCAACAAAGATTATTTCACCACCAATTTATACGCCTGGATTAAGCAACGCCCCAGCGGCACATTAAAGGCCGTTATTTTTGATGCTGAATCCGTTAACAGTGTCGACAGCACCGCTATTAAGATGCTGGCCCATTTCATCGTTAACCTGCAGCAGCAAAACATTGAGTTATATCTATCCCATTTAATTGGTCCAGTGCGCGACGCTTTACTAAACTCGCCATTGGCGGAGCACCTCACCAAGGAGCAAATCTTTGCCACCACCGCCGATGCCGTGGCTTATTTTGATGGTGGTGAGCACAGCGGTGCAGATATCGCCTTACAAACTAACCCAGCTCGCTAGTTAATCCCTTGCTTTAATACAAGCTAGCTACACCTTTACTATCGGCGTCTTTCTATCACTCATGATTTTTTACTCATAAGCTAAGCTTTTACCCATGACCCTATTCACCATTATTGTTTTATGTTTAATCGCAGGCTTGGCCATGCCCGCAGGTGCATTACTGGCCCGTATAGAATCCATTAAACCGCTGTGGCTAGAACAAGAACTCAGGCACAGCCTATTGGCTTTTGGCGGCGGCGCGCTGCTGTCGGCGGTGGCCTTGGTGTTAGTGCCCGACAGCTTGCCGCATCTATCCAGCGGCGCTGCAGCCCTTTTATTGCTTAGCGGCGGCTTAGCCTTTATGGCTTTAGATTGGTTTTTAGCCAAACACCAAACACCCGCCGGGCAACTGGCAGCTATGCTCAGTGATTTTATACCCGAGGCTATGGCTTTGGGGGCGGCCTTTGCCCTACACCGACCTAGTGGCTTTTTATTAGCCGGGCTAATTGCCCTGCAAAATTTACCTGAAGGCTTTAACGCTTTTCGCGAATTGGCTAATGGCTCTAGACTAAAGCCGGGGCGTATTATTTTATACTTTAGCCTTATGGCTTTATTAGGGCCTGTGGCTGGGGTTATCGGTTTTTATTGGTTGGCACAACAAGCTACGCTATTGGCCGGCATTATGTTGCTGGCCTCTGGCGGTATTTTATATTCAGTGTTTCAAGATATAGCCCCGCAAGTGCCCCTGCAAAAACACTGGGCACCGCCTATGGGGGCGGTTTTAGGCTTTATGTTTGGTATGCTTGGCTATATGCTTAGCCAACATTAACAAGCCCTATACTTACGAGCCGACTATGCCCTGCCAAAACCAAGCCAAGCGCGAACAAAAAGCCTTATTAGTGTCTCTTTATGGGGTGACCTTTTTTATCGTCTTAGCTTTGGGCTTTGCAGTGTTTACTAACTCTGGGGCAATACTGTTTGACGGTATTTATTCGCTGATTGCCTTTGCCACCACGCTAGTCACCTTAAAGGTGGCCAAACTGGCCGAAAAACCGGATGACGAATTGTTCCACTTTGGCTACACCTCTTTAGAGCCTACCCTTAACTTATTTAAATCCCTAATAATAATAGTGGCCTGTGTGTACGCTGGGGTTGAAGCCTTAATGCGCTTGCGAACCGGCGGCACTTCTGCCGAATACGGCTGGGCGGTAGTCTATGGTGTGCTATCTACAGTGGGTTGTTTTGTAGTGTCCTTTTTTCTAAAAAAAATGGGCCGCGATATACGCTCAGGCTTGCTGGCGGTGGAAGCTAAAACCTGGTTTGTGGACGGCTTGTTCAGCTTATCGGTATTATTAGGCTTTATCGTTGCATGGGTGATCAATCAAACCGCATACGCCGACTTAGCGCCCTATGTAGACCCACTGTTATTGGTTATTTTAGTCGTGCTGGCACTGCCCATACCGGGCCGTATTTTATTAGATAGCTTGCGCGAAGTTATTTTAATGGCTCCGCCCGCCAAAGTGGTGAATGAAATAGAAGCCAAGCTGTTTGAGCTATTGGGCCACATTCCCCATCAATTAATTGAGTTGCGAGTGACTAAGCGCGGCCGTAATACTTATGTAATGGTACATTTTGTGGTGACCGAAGACTTTAAAATAAACTCTATTAAAGAGTTAGACCAGATACGCTATGACACCATGGCCGCATTAAAACTGTGGAACCCAGAAGTGGTGCTGGATATTCTTTTTGTACAAGACTTGGCATTAGCCGAATAACCATCCCTGTCACTAAACCCAAGGAAAAGGCTTTTATTATGAAACTTGAATCACTGGCGTTACATCATGGCTACGAATCTGAAGCGACCACTAAGGCCGCTGCCGTACCCATATACCAAACCACGTCTTTTACTTTTGATAACACCCAGCACGGTGCCGATTTGTTTGACTTAAAAGTACCGGGCAATATTTACAGCCGCATCATGAACCCCACCAACGATGTGTTAGAGCAGCGCCTAGCGGCTATGGAAGGCGGTATAGCCTCGCTGTGTGTCGCCTCAGGCATGGCCGCTATTACTTACGCCATACAATGCCTATGCGATGTAGGCTCCAATATTATTAGCACCAGCCAGCTATACGGCGGCACCTATAATTTATTTGCCCACGCCCTGCCTAGACAAGGCATAGAAGCACGGATGATCTCCCACGATGATTACGCTGGTTTTGAAGCAGCCATAGACGAAAACACCAAGCTGATTTTTTGCGAGTCCATAGGCAACCCCGCCGGCAACGTTGTCGACATCGTAAAACTGGCTGAAATTGCTCACCGCCACGGCCTACCGCTAATGGTAGACAACACCGTAGCCACACCATTTTTATGCCGCCCCTTCGAACTAGGTGCCGACATTGTTATACATTCATTAACCAAATACATAGGCGGCCACGGCACCACCATAGGCGGCATTATTATAGATTCCGGTAAGTTTGATTGGGTAGCCAACAAAGAGCGCTTTGCCGTGCTGAACGAACCCGATCCCTCTTACCACGGCGTGGTATACACCGAGGCCTTAGGCCCAGCCGCGTTTATAGGCCGTTGCCGAGTCGCGCCCCTACGCAATACCGGTGCCGCACTGTCGGCGCAAAGCGCTTTTAATCTTCTGCAGGGTTTAGAAACCTTAGGCCTACGCATGGAACGCCACTGCGAAAACGCCGAAAAGTTAGCCAACTATTTACAAAACCACGACAAGGTTGCCTGGGTTAACTACGCCGCCTTAAAAGACAGCCCCTATTTTGAAACCTGCCAAAAAATAACCGGCGGCAAAGCTTCAGGCATAGTTAGCTTTGGTATTAAAGGCAGCAGCGCAGCCGGCGGCCAATTTATCGACGCCCTGCAAATGATTTTACGTTTAGTGAATATAGGCGATGCCAAATCACTGGCCTGCCACCCTGCATCTACTACTCACCGCCAACTTAACGAACAAGAGTTAGCGGCGGCTGGAGTGAGTACTGACTTGGTACGTATATCCGTGGGGATAGAAAATATAGCCGATATTATTGCTGATGTGGAGCAGGCTTTGGGGGCGGTTAAGTAGCTGTAAGCTGTAAGCTGTAAGCTGTAAGCTGTAAGCTGTAAGCTGTAAGCTGTAAGCTGTAAGCTGTAAGCTGTAAGCTGTAAGCTGTAAGCAAAATTATAATGCCGCCGTAATAGGCGGCAAGCTTTTTGGTGATTTATCGAGGCTATGTGGGGTGTGAGGCCTGATTCCGTCACTTTTTTGGAAATTAAATTTGGTTCTTAAAAATATTGCCAAGCATGACCCTAAAA
This sequence comes from Dasania marina DSM 21967, assembly GCF_000373485.1. Lineage (NCBI taxonomy): Bacteria > Pseudomonadati > Pseudomonadota > Gammaproteobacteria > Cellvibrionales > Spongiibacteraceae > Dasania > Dasania marina. Next base: position 789,076 of record NZ_KB891575.1, on the reverse strand, counting down.
CTAGACTTTGTAACTGGCTTGGCAAGATGATAATCCATACCCGACAAAATACATTTATCGACATGCTCCCCCATAGCATGCGCTGTTAAAGCGCAAATAGGGGCCCGTAGTCTATTATTATTTTCCTCCCATGCCCTAATAATTCGCGTAGCCTCATAACCATCGAGTATGGGCATTTCACAATCCATAAATATCATATCAAAGTTATTATTTACATCACAAAACGTATCCACTGCCTGCCGGCCATTAACTGCCGTAGTCAAACTGACGTTAATGCTAGTTAATAAGACTGACATTATTTTTGCATTAACGCTATTGTCTTCAACAAGCAAAACATGAATACCAGAAAAGTCAGACGATAATTCATTAGCATAATCAATAGCCAGAGGCTGCTCTGCTATTTTTAGATTAAGCTTAATACTAAATATTGAACCTATATCAGGCTCACTATTAACCCATATATCACCATCAAACAATTCTACTAGCTCTTTACAGATAAAAAGCCCCAGACCACTACCACCAAATTGTCGGGTAGTCGATGAATCGGCTTGTTCATACTGCCTAAATATACTCTCAATTTTATCGTTGTTAATACCAATACCTGTATCTTTAACTTCAAATAACAGATTTGCCATTCCGTTTTCTTGCACCAAGGCGCTTACCGACAACTCAACCTTTCCTTTAGATGTGAACTTAAAGGCATTGCTGAGAAGGTTGCCTAGAATTTGCTGGAGGCGTGTTGGATCGCTCTCTAACCACAAAGGTAAATGTTCTTCAAAAACAGTAACCAGTTCAACTAATCCAACGGACGTTAATCTATAGGGAGATGCTATCGATTTTAGTAACTCATGAAAATTAAATACCGTATTCTCAAGCGAAAACTTACCACCATTAATTTTAGAAACATCTAAAATATCATTAATTATCCTAAGTAAGCTTGAAGTTGAAAAATTAATAACTTTTAGCCATTGCTCTTGCTGAGAATCTAAAGCAGTGTCTGCGAGTAAATCCAATGAACCAAAAATACCATTAAGTGGAGTGCGAATTTCATGACTCATATTGGCAAAAAATTCACTTTTCCACTGCGCATTTTCATTGGCATTTTTTAGAGCATTATTCTTTTCATCAATTAATTGATACGAAAACTCTTTATCGATTAAAACTTTTGCGGCCCCAGCGGCTTCTTCAATTAAATTAATATGGTATTCCGTAGGGGCTTGAGGTTGACTATAATAGAGAGCAAAGGTGCCAAGAATAACGTCATTTTTAATAATAGGCTGTGACCAACAAGCCTGAAGATTGGCCCTAAGCGCAGTGGCTTTAAAATCGACCCAATAAGGATGAGTATTAATATTTTCTACAATTACCCGTTCTCCCGTGAATGCAGCGCTACCACAGGACCCTACCCCAATCCCAATAGTCACACCACTGATAGCTTCGTTGTAAAACCTAGGTAAGCTGGGGGCACCGCCTTCGAGTAAATGCATGCTATCGGGGCTCATCAATAATACCGAGCCAAGCATTCCATCAGCTTCGCTTTCTATTAATAAAACCAGATCACGAAGAGACTCCTTTAAACCCTTGTCACTCGTTAACAAGCTTAACAGAGCTCTGTGATAGCCCTGTTTACGCTCAAAAAACTCATATAAAGATTGATTTCCCATTACGGCATACGCTTGTTCTTTAGTATATTATTAATCTAGTCTTTAACATGGTGTTTTTCAACCTAGTTGCCGGGTCATCTCCCCACACCTGACGAGGCAAGGCCTCACACTTTACACAGCCCGGTTAAAGATAAAGCCACAAGGCTACGCCGCCTAAAGTCTCAAGATAAACAGCTTAGCCCCCTACTTGCGGCTCTTCTTAATCAAATCATAAGCGACCTGTATATCCTGCGCTTTTTCTGTTGCCACTTTCATCATATCTTCGGGCACACCTTGGGCGATGAGCTTATCGGGGTGGTGAGCGCTCATGAGTTTACGGTAAGCGTGTTTTAGATCTTTATCACTCACGGTTTTTTCTAGCCCCAGCGCGGTATAGGCTTTATCTAAATCATTGGCACTGGTTTGTTGCTGGCCACCCGCGCCCTGATGGAAGTGTTGCTGCGCCATTAACATGGCCAGTAATTGTTCAAACTGTCGGCTGCCTATGCCCATATAGCCGGCCACGTTGGCTAGTATCTCTTTTTCGTTGGGGTGCAGTTCGCCATCGGCCATGGCTATAGTGAATAAAAACTCTAATAGTAGCGCGGGCAAGTTATGGCTGCGGCCGCCTTTTTCTACAAACTGGGCAATGCTTTGCTGCAAGTTAAATTCAGGCTTGGCGCCCTGCTGAAATAATTCTATGGCTTGCTGCCGGTGCTCGGCGCTTAGGCCCAAACGCGTCATCAGTTGTTCGGCTTGGCTAACCTCTTCTTTACTAATATGGCCATCGGCTTTCGCCAAGTGGCCCATGACTTTAAATACGGTGTCAAAAAACAATTGCTGCTGCTGTACGCGGTTAGCCTGGTAGTCAAAACCCATGGCCTGGCCTAGGCCTCTATCAAAAAAGTGGCCCGCCATTAATCCCAGCAAAGCACCGAAGGGGCCGGCTACGGTAAAACCTAAAACGGCACCTATTATTTTTCCTACTATCACAGCTTATCCTTTTTTAATTGTGTATTACTTTGTTGAGTCACGGTAATTGCGGCGCTGGCCGCCTGGCAATAATTTAAAGCGGTTGTATTCCCATTGATATTGCTCGGGGCATAGCTGCACGCAGGCTTCTACACATTCATTAAGCCCCGCCACTGAGGTGAGCATATCCTCGCTATAGATGCTGGCCGGGGCCGGCTGAAACTGCAGATGAAACTGATTTAAACCCTCACGCTTAGCAACGCCGCTCACCACTCTAGCGCCGGTACGTTTAATCAAGGTATGTACCAAGGTCATGGTGTAGGTGGGCTGGCCATAAAAGTCAGCGAACTCGCCACTGCCTTCGGCCGGGGTTTGGTCGGGTAATATCGCCACCGACTCACCGGCCTTTAAAGCCTTTAACAAGGCTTTGACGCCACGCATATTGGTAGGCGCTAAGGTGATGCCGGTTCTATACCTAGCGGTATGAATAATCTTGTGAAAGCGTGGGTCTTCTGGCGGTTGATATAAGGCAGTTACCTTACAGCGTTTACCCAAATAAACCCCTACCATCTCCCAGCTACCTAAGTGCGGCACAATTAAAATAGTGCCTTTACCGGTTTGTTCGGCTTGCTCTATATGTTCATAGCCACTGACTTGTTTAACCGTTTTTAATAAGCGCTCGGGGCGCCAACGCCATACCGGCCCCATCTCCAATAACAACACACCTAACTGCCGCATGCTTTGTTTAACCAAGGCACGCTGCTGCAGTGGACTTAGTTCGCTAAAACATAAGCCTATGTTAAAGGCGGTAATTTGCCGGGAGCGGCCATTGCTCAACCACGCCACATAGCCCACCCCATTGCCTACTAGACGTAATAGCCATAAGGGGAAAAGGGCAAACAGCTTTAGCGTTGTGGCTGACAACCAAGATTTCATGTTTCAGGGTTTACTCTGTGCAGGAATAAATGAAGTGCGAATCATACCTTGTTGGAGGGCCAACACCAACGCGCAATCAGCCCCCAGCCGCTACAGCCTGGCCCATCTAGCTCAGCTAGGCCAGCACTACTTATACGCTACGAGTCGCGCTATAATGCGCGACTTTATTTCTTTGTTTATCAATTACTCAATTACGTGGCGTTATGAACTCTCAAGTCAGCACTTTTCAGGGACTCATTTTATCCCTACAGCAATTCTGGGCCGAACGCGGCTGCGTTATTTTACAACCGCTGGATATGGAGGTAGGCGCAGGCACCTTTCACCCCGCCACCTTTTTACGCGCCATAGGCCCCGAAACGTGGAACGCCGCCTATGTGCAGCCCTGCCGCCGCCCCACCGATGGCCGCTACGGTGAAAACCCCAACCGCCTGCAGCATTACTACCAGTTTCAAGTAGCGCTAAAGCCCTCGCCCAGTAATATCCAAGAGATGTACTTGGACTCGCTGCGCTTTTTAGGCTTAGACCCCACCATACACGATATACGCTTTGTGGAAGATAACTGGGAATCCCCTACTTTGGGTGCCTGGGGCTTGGGCTGGGAAGTGTGGTTAAACGGTATGGAAGTCACCCAGTTCACTTACTTTCAACAAGTGGGTGGCCTAGAGTGCTACCCGGTTACCGGCGAGATTACCTACGGCCTAGAGCGCATCGCCATGTATTTGCAGGGCGTAGACAGTATTTATGATTTGGTATGGGCCAAAGGCCCCGAAGGTATAGTCACCTACGGCGACGTGTTCCACCAAAACGAAGTGGAGATGTCTACCTACAACTTTGAGCAAGCCGATGTAGAGCAGCTGTTTAAACAGTTTGACCACTGCGAGGCCGAGAGCCAGCGCCTAATCGAGGCCAACCTGCCACTGCCCGCCTATGAGATGGTGATGAAGGCCTCACACGCTTTTAACTTATTAGATGCCCGCCACGCTATTTCGGTTACCGAGCGTCAGCGTTTTATTTTGCGGGTGCGCACCCTGTCCCGCGGTGTGGCACAGGCTTATTTTGATACCCGCAAAGCCCTAGGCTTCCCCCTTGCGAGTGAAGCATTACGTCAAGAAGTACTCGCTGCCAGCGCGGAGGACAAATAATGAGTTCAGTTAGCACCCAAGATTTTCTAGTCGAGATAGGCACCGAAGAGCTACCGCCTACCGCCCTACTAAAACTCCGCAACAGCTTTAGCGCCAGCATTAAACAAAGCTTACAAGCGGCCGAGCTTAATTTTACCGGCCTACAAGCATTCGCTACCCCGCGCCGTTTGGCGGTGGTAGTCACCGCCTTAGCCAGCCAAACCCCACAAAAAGACATCGTCGTTTGGGGGCCACCGGCCAAAATCGCTTTTGATGCCGAGGGTAAGCCTGCCAAGGCCGCGGAAGCGTTTGCCAAAAAAAATGGCGTTACCGTCGCTGAGCTAAAAGTCGAAAACGACGGCAAGGCCGATAAGTTAGTTTTTCGCAGCACGCTAGCGGGCAGCGCCACCGAAACGCTACTAGCCGCCATCGTCGAAAATGCTTTAGATAAATTACCTATCCCCAAGCGCATGCGCTGGGGTGCCAGCCGCATTGAATTTGTCCGTCCGGTGCACTGGCTGGTGATGATGCTAGATGCCAATATTATCCCTTGCGAAATCTTAGGCCTTAAAGCTGCCAATATTAGCCGCGGCCACCGCTTTCACTGCGACACCTACTTAGAGTTTGCCAACCCATCGGTATACCAAGAGTTGCTAGCTAACAGCGGCCACGTCATTGCCTGCTACGATCAGCGTAAAGAAATGATACGCGAGCAGGTTATTGCCGAAGGTAAAAAAATCGGCGGCGTAGCAGTGATTGATGAGAGCCTGCTAGAGGAAGTCACCGGCCTAGTTGAATGGCCGGTAGCCTTAACCGGCTCTTTTGAGCAGCGCTTTTTAGCGGTACCGGCTGAAGCGTTAATCTCCTCTATGGCTGAGCATCAAAAGTATTTCCATGTGGTTGATAGCGAAGGCAACTTGCTGCCGCACTTTATCACCGTGGCCAATATCGTCAGCCTAGACCCGGCGCAGGTGATAGACGGTAACGAGCGCGTTATACGCCCGCGTTTAAGCGATGCCGCATTCTTTTTTGAAACCGATAAGAAAACACCGCTGATTAAACGAGTCGAAAAATTACAGACCGTGGTTTTCCAAGCCAAGCTAGGCACCTTGCGCGACAAGGCCCAGCGCATAGAAAAACTGGCGAGCATACTGGCTGAAAAAATTGGCAGCGATGCCGGCAAAGCCGCTAAGGCTGGCTTGCTATGCAAAGCCGACTTAGTCTCGGACATGGTATTAGAGTTCGATAAGATGCAGGGCATAGCCGGCACCTACTACGCCCTCAATGATGGCGAAGATGCTGAAACGGCCAATGCTATTAAAGATCACTACCTGCCCAAGTTCGCAGGCGACAAACTACCTGAGACTTTAACCGGCTGTGCTGTGGCATTGGCGGATAGGCTAGACACCTTAGTGGGTATATTCGGCATAGGCCAAAAACCTTCTGGCTCTAAAGACCCTTTTGCTTTACGCCGCGCCAGCTTAGCGGTGCTGCGTATTATTGTAGAAAAAGATTTAGATATCGACCTACGTGAATGTTTAGCGCTAGCGCAACAGCAACACGGCGACCTGCCTGCCGCTGAAGGTTTAACGGATACGGTTTTGGCTTATATGCTAGAGCGTTTCCGCGCTTGGTATGAAGAGGCCGGTATTGCTGCGGAAGTGTTTATGGCGGTATCCGCTAAAAACTTGTCGCAACCTTTGGATATAAACCAACGGGTATTAGCGGTTAATCACTTTAGCCAGCTAGCTGAAGCACAAGCTTTAGCGGCAGCGAATAAGCGCGTGTCGAATATTTTAGCCAAGCTAGAAAACCAAGATGGCATAGGCGCGGTTGATAACGCCTTGCTACAACAAGATGAAGAAAAAACCTTGGCCAAGCTAGTAGCTAACAAAGCCGCAACGGTTGCACCTCTATTTGCCCAGCGCCAATACCAAGAGGCTTTAGCCAGCCTAGCGGATTTACGCGAACCGGTAGATCAGTTTTTTGATGCGGTAATGGTTATGGCTGACGATGAAAGTTTAAAAAATAACCGCCTAGCGTTGCTTAAACAACTGCGCGGTTTATTTTTAGAAGTGGCTGATATCTCGCTATTAGTGCCCGCCAAATAATTGATAATTGCTAGAGCGCATTAATGACTTTATTAATTCTCGACAGAGATGGCGTTATCAACCAAGACTCCGACGACTACATCAAGTCGGCAGATGAGTGGCGGCCTATACCTGGTAGCATAGAGGCCATGGCTAGGTTGTCACAGGCGGGTTACCGTATCGCCATAGCCACCAACCAGTCGGGTTTGGGCCGCGGTTATTTTCAGCAGGCTGATTTAGATGCCATGCATGCAAAAATGACGGCGCTATTACATAAAGCCGGTGGTGAATTGGCGGGAGTTTTTTATTGCCCGCATACACCGGAAGATCACTGCGATTGCCGCAAACCTAAAGCCGGATTAATAGATGCTATAGAGCAAACCTTAGGCTGCTCAGCCAAAGGCGCTTATATAGTCGGCGACTCACTGCGAGATTTAGAAGCTGGCTTAAGCAAATCCTGCATACCGCTGCTGGTAAAAACCGGCAAAGGTGAACGTAGTTTACTAAAATTAACCCAGCAGCCTCAGCCCGCGTTAACAGACCTATTAGTGTTTGATGACCTCGCTGCCAGCTGTGACTTTTTACTTTCTCAATTGAAATAATAAAAGCTTATGAGAAACCTGTTTTTAGCCCTGCGCGCATCTTTGTTTTACACAGGCTATGCCTTACTCACGATTTGGTTTTGCGGCACCGGCGTATTGTTTTTTAAATTCTTACCCTACAACATACGCAGCCGTTATATTTTAGGCTGGAATGTGTGCACCATCTATTGGGCACGCTGTGTTTTAGGTTTGAAGTTTGTCATCCACGGCCGTGAAAACCTACCCAATAATAAATCCTATGTGGCCTTATCCAAACATCAAAGCCAGTGGGAAACCTATTTCTTACAATATTTTTTAGCGCCCGTGTGTATAGTGTTAAAAAAAGAATTATTAAAAGTTCCGGTGTTTGGTTGGGGTTTGGCCTTGGTGGAGCCCATCGCCATAGACCGCAGCAACCCCAAGCAGGCCCTTAAAAAAATTCAAACTGATGGTGTAGCCACCATTGCTAAGGGCCGCAATGTTTTAATCTTCCCCGAGGGTACCCGTATCAACCCCGGCCAAACCAGCAACTATGCCAGAGGCGGTGCCAATATCGCAGTCGCGGCACAGGCGCCGATAATTCCCATTGCCCACAATGCCGGCGTGTACTGGCCTGCCGATAAGTTTTTAAAATACCCCGGCACCATACATATAGTGATAGGCCAGCCTATAGACACCACTGACAAAACCAGCCGTGAAGTCAATGACTTAGCCAAGCAGTGGATAGAAAGCGAGGTGGCGAAACTGCCCAACCAGCGCTAAGGTTAGGCTACAACGGTACAATCATATTAAGGCAGCTCTATAGAGCTGCCCATCAATAATAATAAGAGCAAAACCTATGATTATCACGATCACCTTTTGCCTATACATCGCCTTAGTGTTTGCACTGGGCCTCTACGCCTATAAACGCACCCATAATGCCACCGACTATTATTTAGGTGGCCGCAGCTTATCCCCTTGGGTAGCCGCGCTTAGTGCGGGCGCCTCCGACATGTCGGGCTGGGTGTTAATAGGTCTGCCTGGCTATGCCTACGTGGCGGGTATAGAAGCGGCGTGGATGGCTATAGGTTTGTGCATGGGCGTAGCCGCCGCGTGGTTACTGCTGGCGCGGCGCATACGCCTATACAGTTACGCCCTAGACGATGCCGTTACCCTACCCGCATATTTTCAACGTCGCTTTGCTGTGCAAGGCCCTTGGCTGCGCAGCATTTGTGCGGTGTTTATTTTATTGTTTTTCTTATTTTACGTGAGCTCAGGCTTAATGGGCGGCGGTAAATTATTTGTTTCTGTTTTTGGTATGAACTATCAGCTAGCCGTCATCCTCGGTACGTTGGCGGTAATCTCTTACACCTTGTTTGGCGGTTTTTTAGCGGTGTCGTGGACCGATGTGGTGCAAGCCTTATTAATGACACTCGCCCTAGTGATAGTACCCGCCGTTGCGTTAAGCGGCATGGATGATTTTTCTGGCGCTTTGGCCGCGCAAAACCCCGCCATGTTAGACCTATGGACTAACCGCCACGGCGAACCCCTCACCTTTATCGCCTGGGCCAGCTTAGTGGGCTGGGGCCTAGCCTACTTTGGCCAACCCCATATTTTGGCGCGCTTTAAAGCCCTGCGCAGCGCCGACGATGTACCCACCGCCGCCACTATAGGCATAAGCTGGTCGCTGTTGGTGTATAGCATGGCGGTATTAGTGGGCATGGTGGGAGCGGCTTATATGCCTCAACCCTTAGCCGACCCTGAAAAAGTATTTATGATATTAGTAGAGATTATTTTTAATCCCTTAGTCGCTGGTGTATTACTGGCCGCGATTTTAGCCGCCATTATGAGCACTGTGGATTCACAATTATTAGTCTGCTCATCGGCATTAGCCGAGGACATTATTGATACTTGGACCAAACGCGATATCCATTCCGCCACCGCGCTTAAGCTAGGCCGATGGGCGGTAGTCGTGCTAGCCACTATTGCCTGCCTGCTCGCCCTAGACCCCAATAGTAAAGTGTTAGATGCAGTCGCCTACGCCTGGGGTGGTTTGGGCGCAGCCTTTGGCCCCGCTTTATTAGTAAGCCTTTATTGGCGGCGCATGACCGCGACTGCGGCCTTTGCCGGTATCTTTGTTGGCGGCACAACAGTAGTGGTGTGGGCACAATTTAGCGGTGGCTGGTTTGATTTATATGAATTGGTACCTGGGTTTTTCTTTTCTTTGCTAACGGTGATAGTTGTCAGCTTATTCACCACAGCACCCAGTGCTGAGGTACAGCAGACTTTTGATAAGGTAACCCGGCCGGCGGCATAAGCTATGATCTTTTCCGTGCTGCACATGACGCTGCCGCCTACGCAGCTAGGTTTCTCACTAGATTAGCGTTCGGCAGTTTATTCTCGTTAATATAAAAAGGACTACGCGCTAGTTTCAATTAAGCGCACCCAGTCCTTCAATATATTTAACTGTGCTGCGACTAGCTTTAAACACACCAATAAAGGCACCGCTAGCAGCACACCTGCAGGCCCCCACAACCAACCCCAAACTAGCAGCCACAAAATTAATACCAAGGGGTTTAACCTCATATGACGACCCAACACTGCAGGGGTTATAAATTGAGCCTCTAGCAAGTTGAGCGCAAAATACACCGCTGCCGGTATCAGTGAAACCAATTCCATGCCGTACTGGGTAATGCCGGCAAGGCCCAGTATAATGATCGCGATTATGGGGCCCACATAGGGTGCAAAGTTAAGTAACCCCACCAACCCACCCCAAAGCAAAGCATCGTCCACTCCCATTATCCATAAGACACTGGCGGTCACTATTCCCAGGCCGGTATTAATAAGCGTCACGGTGATGATGTAGCGTGATAACTCTTTTTGCAGTTTTTCTACTAACTCAACCGGTGGTCGATTATTGTTTTCTGAAAGGAAAATATCCACATAGCTTTCATATAATCGCGGCCCAAAGATAAGTAGGAACAGCACCAAAATAACAAAGGTCATAAACTGCGCAATCACTACCGGTGTAGCTCCCAATACTGACACCATAATTTCTATCCCGCCCTGCATAACCCGCGCGGAAAGCGCACTACTGCCTTCGCCATTTTTTTCTGGCTCTGCAACCGGCTCGTCATCGCTATCAAAAAGACCAAAGAAGCTGAAGCTTTTTTCTTTCGCTGGCAACGATTGTTTATTTTCTGCGGCAGCATCCGGGCTTATCGCCTGGCTAATACTATCTAGCCCTTCTGTTAATTGCGCGGAAATTTCGGGGACTTTGGTCAACCATTTTTGTGCAGGCTCTGCTAACTCAATCGCCAATAAGGTAAAAGGGCCGCCTATCATGGTGAGTAAAAAAATAGCTGATAAGGTTCGTGGAATATAAAAGCGTTTGAACAGCGCTACCAAAGGGCTAAGTAACAAAGTGAACAACAGCGCCACCAGTATTAGCATGAGTAAAGATTTAGCGAAATACAGCGTATAAAGCAGTGCTAGCGTTAACAAGCCGTAGCGTGTCACCCTAACAGCAAAGCGCTTGGCGGCGACATCATCTTCAATCATTACTCATACCTACCATGCCGCCGACGCTATTTTTTAGTAAGGGATAAACATTAAAACCAACACGGCTGACTGCATAAACCTTGCGCCAACCCATCAAACCCGAGGCAACGCCTGCGAATAGCCCAACGGCTACTAGTAAAAAAGGATGGGTGTTTTTTACTAGCGCTGTTAATTGTTGCTTAGTTCGCAGACGTTTTTTTTGACGCTCGTTCAAACGGTGGTTTAGCTGCTGAATTTGCTGACGTAGGGCTTTACGTGTCACTGCTTTTAGCTCCAAAAAAATCGCGTAGTTGTTGTGTAGTTAGAGGCAGGCGTAAACTTTTCTTATAGTGCTTCCAAGCCAGGGTAATAATCCATAAGCCCGCAATCTGCAAAGCCAAAAACGCCAGCAAGCCCTGCGTCACCGAGACGTTTACTAAATACACCAGCCACGCTAACAATACGGTAATGCCTAGCCACGCCAGTATTAACAGGGGAACAAACAGCAAGGCTAATACGAATAAACGTTTACCGTCCTTAATGGCAAGTCGCAACTCAAGCTGTAATAACTGTAATAGCTCGCTACCCATAGCCGCCGACTGTTGCAGCCAGCTTGCCCACACTTGCAAGGCTGCTAGCTGCTCGGTATTTTCCGCATTGTTATTGCTGCTTCCTGCATCAGGCGACTCACTCATTTGCGCGAAAATACCTGCGATAGAATATAACCAGCAATAAAAGCGACACCCAAAGTAGCCAGCGGTTTTTCACGAATAAAGACGGCCGCCTGTTCACCCAGCTCTTCGGTTTTAGCACGGCCTTTTAATAATTGCTCGGTCGCCTCATCTTTTATATCCACACCCGCCGCTTCAGCGGCTAGTTTAAAATGTTCTTTGGCTTCCAATAATTTATCGTAAGCACTTAGCACCGCTTCCTTGCTAGCGGCCATTTCCTCTTCTCTCGCTTTAGCTGTAGATGCTGCCATTTTCTCCGTCCTTATAAGGTGGTTGATTGCGTCATACGCAGGTCAATGCTGCGCTACTCAGGCTACTACAGCCCCCTGCCTATAGCTACGACAATAATATTAGGCTTTATTTATTACTTAATCCTTTTGCCCCACAGCAACGCCATCGTAACGAAAACACTGATCCCCGTTAGCGCTTTGCTAAGCTAAACCAACCGGCGGCATAAACTGTGCATTTTGGGGCTAGACGTGGCGTTTATGGACGGTACACTCTCAATACCTAGACCATTCTACGATAGCATTGAAAACTGCAGCTACGCGGTTGTTATAAGGATTGCTGTGCCTCGTCAACTCTCTCCCTCAGTATGGCTACTAGTTATAGCCTATGCCTTAATGAATTCTGGTGGCTCGCTGGTGATTTTTATTTCCAGCCTTATTGCTAGCCGCATCGCGCCGTCTGCAGACCTGGCAACCCTACCCATAGCCTTGATGATAGTGGGGGTCGCCTGCAGCACGCTGCCCTTGGGCTATTTGCAAAGCCACTATGGCCGCAAAAAAGTGTTTTTAGGCTTTGCCGCATTAGCCTGTGGCTCTGCGTTGCTATCCAGCCTAAGTTTACTGCTGCAACATTTTTGGTTGTTTTGCATGGCGACCTTTGCCATGGGTTTTGCCATGGCCTCAGCGCACCAATATCGCTTTGCGGTGATTGAACATGCCGGCGCCGCCTACGCCGCCACAGTTACCTCTATTTTATTATTCGGCGGTTTATTATCGGCCTTTATAGGCCCTGAGATTGCTTTGTGGGGGCAGGCGCTACTAAGCGGCGAGTTTATCGGTTCTTATTTACTGTTGGCTTGTGTCTTTGCACTCAGCTTTATTCTTTTATGTTTCACCAACCCCAACCCATTGAACCTGCACGCTGAACAAACCAGACCTTCGCAACAGTCAGGCTGGGGCTTAATTATTAGCTCACCGGTATTGTCTTTGTCATTACTGTCTGCGGTGGTGGCTTATGCGGTAATGAGTTTTATTATGACCGCCACACCGTTAACCATGCATGAGCATATGGGCCACTCCTTGGTCGATACCAAGCTGGTTATTCAATCGCACATAGCTGCCATGTATTTACCCTCTTTGGTGTCTGGCTTGCTCATAGACCGTTTAGGTTATCGCTGGGTGCTAGGCTTAGGCTTAAGCGCCTTTTTATTGTGCATAGCTGTCGCTTTATTCAACACCGCCTTTATTCATTTTTGGCTGGCGTTAGTGTTATTGGGCGTAGCCTGGAATTTTCTTTTTATTGCCGCCACCACCATGCTCGCGCTAGGGCATAACCACCAGGATAGGTTTAAGGTGCAGGCGACGAATGATTTTGTGTTGTTTTCATGCCAGGCAGTTGCTGCACTAAGTTCAGGCTGGTTTTTATACCATTATCAGTGGCGGGGCGTGCTGTTAATGACCTTACCTTTGCTGCTGTTTTATGGTGTCTTTCTATGGCGTAGCACAGGCTTTAAGTTGATTAAATCCGCTAGGCATTAAAACGTTACGGCTATTTGTAAGGCGGCCCTCAACTCTTCATTTTTGTTGGATTGCGCTATGGCGAAATCAACACTAGCGGTCGCACCAACTCACCTACCTCATCGCTAGTTAATAGGGCTAATTATTCTCCGCGCCCAAATGTTCAGCCCTAGCTATTAATCGTGCTACTAGGAATTAGTCTTTATTTGTACCTACTTAAACATCAGTAATTATAGGTTAATTCTGTGTCTTTCATGGCACAGCCGTAGTGTTTATGTGATGCTTGCAAAACAGCACGCAAGCAACAAAGTAAAAGAAGCAATTATATGAGTGATCAGAAAAAAGTAGCTTTTTCTGTATTGGATTTATCCTCGCGTAAAGATACCGACCTTGGGCCTGCGCCAGCATTACAGCGCTCGTTAGACTTAGCTCAACATGTTGAGCGCTTAGGGTTTAGCCGTTTTTGGGTGGCTGAGCATCATAATATGGATGCTATTGTCAGCTCGGCAACTGCCGTGTTGATTGCTTATCTTGCGGCTGGTACGCAACGAATTCGGATTGGTGCGGGAGGGGTGATGCTACCGAATCATGCACCTTTAGTTATTGCTGAGCAATTTGGTACCTTAGAGGCGTTGTATCCAGGCCGAATTGACTTAGGTCTTGGCCGAGCTCCAGGCACTGACCCCATAACTACTCAGGCTTTACGAAAGCATCGCAGTGGTAGCTCTGATGACTTTCCTGAAGATTTAGCCGAACTACAACAATTTTTAGGGCCACGAAGAAAAGGGCAGCCAATAATTGCCATGCCAGGCGTGGACAGTAATGTACCTATCTGGCTGTTAGGCTCCAGTTTGTTTAGCGCACAATTAGCCGCAGAGAAAGGTTTGCCTTACGCCTTTGCTTCGCATTTTGCCCCACGCATGATGATGCAAGCTATCGAACTGTATCGACGCCACTTTACGCCATCAGCGGTACTGGATAAGCCTTATGTGATGCTTGGCGTACCTTTAGCGGCAGCGGACACCGATGCACATGCCGAATTTTTAGTCACCACCACCTTCCTGCGAATTCTGGACTTAATTCGTGGCCAAAACATGCTGAAGCGACCACCGGTTAAAAGTATGCATGGGCTTTGGCAGCCGCATGAAGAACAAGCGGTTAATGAGTTTTTAAGTATGGCAATGATTGGTAGCGCAGAAACTATTGAGAAGAAAATACAATTATTGTTGCAGCATACCCAAGCGGATGAGTTGATTTTTACCTGCGATCTGTATGAACACGAAGATCGCCTGCGTTCGTTTGATATTCTTGCTGGCTTGCAGAGCTAAATACCTGCAAGTACAACAGGCTTCAACTACGCGCCGGATAAACCCCGCTCTCGCTACAGTAAATTTCAATATAGGTGGCAATAGTATAATGCAGCCATGATAGTGATACGGAATAATAGTTTTTATTAGTAAGGTTAGCTTGGTGTTAACACTAGAGGCTGGCTAAAAAATCATTAAAAAAAGGGCTTATATAAATAAACCCTTTTATTATCAACAACTTACATAATAGATGTTAAATATCCAAGTTAGCTACTTTAAGAGCGTTTTCCTCTATAAACTCACGACGCGGCTCTACTTGATCACCCATTAAGGTGGTGAATATTTGATCAGCGGTAATCGCATCCTCTATAGTCACGCGCAACATGCGACGCTCTTCTGGGTCCATGGTGGTTTCCCAAAGCTGATCGGGGTTCATTTCACCCAGACCTTTATAGCGTTGTATGTTGATACCTTTTTCTGCTTGCGCCATTAACCAGGTTAGCGCTTCGTCAAAACTTTCAACCGGTATGCTTTTTTCGCCTCTTTGCACGTAGGCGCCCTCTTCTATTAAGCCTTTTAGTTTTTCACCTAGGGTGAGTATGGCTTTATAGTCGTTAGAGGCAAAAAACTCGTGGTCAAAACGGTAATCGCGATCAATACCGTGAGCGGTAATGGTAGCTACCGGCAAGAAGAGGTGACGCTCGGTATCTTCTTGTACCGATACTGAGTAGCTAATGGACTGCTGTTTTTCAGTGGTGAAGAAAGTCTGTAGCGGCTTAATCCAATTTTCCACATGCTCTTTTGAGCTCATTTGCTCTACGGTTAAGGCCTCAACGTTAATCATGGCGCTCATGACTTCGCTGGGGTATAGCCGTGATAAACGATCTATAGTGGCCTGCACGGTACGGCTTTCGGTAACTAAGTCCCATAAACCTTGGCCGCTAATGCCTGGTGCATCGGCATTCACATACAAGAAGGCGTTATCTAATGCATTTTGGGTAAGATACTGCTTAAAGGCTTCTTCATCTTTTAAATATTGATGCTGCTTGCCCCGGTTCATTTTGTACAGCGGTGGCTGGGCGATAAACACATGGCCACGCTCTATTAGCTCCGGCATTTGGCGGAAGAAGAAGGTTAATAATAAGGTACGTATATGAGAACCATCGACATCGGCATCGGTCATGATAATAATGCTGTGGTAGCGCAGTTTATCGGGGTTAAATTCCGATTTACCTATGCCACAGCCCAGCGCAGTAACTATGGTGCCGACTTCTACTGAGGACAACATTTTATCGAAGCGGGCTTTTTCTACGTTTAGTATTTTACCTTTAAGCGGCAATATAGCTTGGGTGCGTCTATCGCGGCCCTGTTTGGCTGAACCACCCGCGGAGTCACCCTCCACTAGGTAAACCTCTGATAAAGCTGGGTCTTTTTCTTGGCAATCAGCCAACTTACCCGGTAGGCCAGCAATATCGAGAGCGCCTTTACGCCTAGTCATTTCACGGGCTTTGCGGGCAGCTTCACGGGCGCGAGCGGCATCTATCATTTTGCCCACTACTAGCTTAGCTTCTTGCGGGCTTTCTAATAGATAATCACCAAAGTTCTTACCCATAGCCTGTTCTACTGCAGTTTTCACCTCGGAAGACACTAGTTTATCTTTGGTTTGTGAGGAGAATTTAGGGTCTGGTACTTTAACGGAGATAATGGCGGTTAAACCTTCGCGGGCATCATCACCACTGGTGGCCACTTTCGAGTTTTTGGACAGGCCTTCACGCTCTATATAGTTGTTTAAGCTTCTGGTCAGCGCGCCACGAAAGCCCGCTAAATGCGTACCGCCGTCGCGTTGCGGGATATTGTTGGTATAACAGAAGATGTTTTCTTGGTAAGAGTCATTCCACTGCAACGCCACTTCAACCCCTATGCCCTCTTCATTTATAGTGGTGAAGTGATAAAGCTTATTAATAGGTGTTTTATTTTGGTTTAGGTACGCCACAAACTCGGCTAAACCGCCATCGTAGGCGTACTCTTCGACTTTGCCACTGCGCTCATCGATAAGCTCTATACGCACACCTGAGTTAAGAAAAGCCAGCTCACGTAAACGCTTGGCCAGCTGCTCAAAGTGGAATTTAATATTAGTAAAGGTTTTATCTGAGGGTTTAAAGCGCACCTCAGAACCGGTTGTTTCGGTATCGCCCACTAGTGCTAACGGCGCCTGTGGTACACCGTGGCGATAAATCTGCTCGTGTATCTTGCCACCGCGACGGATGGTGAGCTTTAGCTCTTCAGATAGCGCATTTACCACCGACACCCCTACCCCGTGCAAACCACCGGACACTTTATAGGTGTTGTCGTCGAATTTACCGCCGGCGTGTAGCACCGTCATAATAACTTCGGCTGCTGACACCCCTTCCTCATGAATTTCGGTAGGTATGCCACGGCCATCATCGGATACCGACACTGATTCGTCAGGGTGGATAATGACTTTTATTTTGGAACAATGGCCAGCCAAAGCCTCATCTATAGAGTTATCAACGATTTCAAACACCATGTGGTGTAAACCGGTGCCGTCATCGGTATCGCCTATATACATACCTGGGCGCTTTCTTACTGCATCTAGGCCTTTTAAGACCTTGATACTGGAGGAATCGTAGTTATTTTCTTCGCTCATAGTTTTTCCGCCGTTAATAATTCTTAGCTGTAGCGCCTTAGGTCTGCGCCGTTACCACACCTTGTTCCACGTGGAACAGTTTTACTTTTTCACTCTGCTGCCAACAACCATTAAGATCGCTATGGTCAACACAGCTGATAAACACCTGGCAATCTAGCTCATCGAGCAGCTTGCACAAGGCCTTGCGATGATCAACATCCAATTCCGAAGGAAGATCATCTACTAAATACGCACATTTACGTTGGCTGAGTTCGCTAAGTAAGTAGCCCTGAGCTACTCGTAGCGCACAAACAACAAGTTTTTGTTGCCCTCTAGACAGTATATCTGCCGCCAACTGACCCTGATAAAGGATTTTTACATCCGCCCTATGGGGTCCGCTCAGGGTATAGCCCTGTTGTTGTTCACTCTCTACTTGTGCGGCCAAAGCCGCCTCCAGTGTTTGCTCTTTAGACCAACCGCGCTGATAGCGTAGCTCTACGCCTTTGAGGCTAGTAAGACGCGCTAAACAGCGCTCAAACACTGGGATAAACTGCTGTAAATAACGCTGTCTGTATTGATCCAATTGCTCGCTGAGTTTTACGTACTCTCGCGTCCATACCTGCAAAGTAGGGCCGTCTATTCTATCATGTCGCAGCAAACTATTCCGTTGTTTTAAACAGCGCTGAAAGCCTTTCCAAGCCTCATGAAAGCCATGTTCCACGTGGAACACGCCCCAGTCTAAAAACTGCCTCCGGATGACCGGACCACCACTCAACAATAAGAAGGTGTCGGCGTTAATTACCTGTACCGGCAAAGCCTCCGCCAACTGCGCCGCTGAGCGTACCGCTTCACCATTAATTTTTATTACCCCCTCGCCTGAGCGACTGCGCTGCACACCGATAGGGTGGAATATACTTTCATCCCCTTGCACCGCTACTTCAGCAAACACCACACAGCGCTCAGCCCCATTATTAATAAGAGGCTTAAGCTTATGACTACGGAAAGATTTGGCTGAGGAGAGTACGTGTATGGACTCTAGCAACGTGGTTTTACCACTGCCGTTAGCCCCATAAAAGATGGATATCGGGGATATATCCACGATATTAGCGTGCTTAACATTGCGTACATCGGTTATTTCTAACCGCCGAATAAGCATAGAAGCCCTTTATGCGGGCTTAAAGCCTCATAGGCATCACAACATAGCGTGAATCACCCTGCTCAGACTCTTCTAATAAGGCACTGCTGTTAGCGTCTGACAGGGATAGCCTCACAGTATCACCACTCAACACCGCCAGGACGTCCAGTAGGTAGCTAACATTAAAGCCTATTTCCAAGGCTTCGCCGGCGTAGTCGACGTTAACCACCTCTTCCGCTTCTTCCTGCTCGGGATTGTTGGCAACGATTTTTAGGCTGCCATCACTAAGTAATAGCCGCACACCACGGTATTTTTCATTAGAGAGTATGGCGGTACGGGAAAAGGCCTGACGCAGCTCGTCACGTGAGCCGAATATAGCCTTGGTGCTTTGCTTGGGTAACACCCGGTCATAATCGGGAAACTTACCGTCGACTAATTTAGAGGTGAAGGTGAAATCACTGGTGGTTGCGCGTATATGGTTAGTGCCTATTACCACCTCTACGGTTTGATCTTCATTAATTAGTAGGCGAGATAACTCAATCACCCCTTTGCGCGGCAAAATAACTTGTAGTAATTCGCTGGCATCTATAGCCGTTTCCAAGGTACACATAGCCAGGCGATGCCCGTCGGTGGCCACCATACGCAGATGGCCAGCACTGACCTCCCACAACATGCCATTAAGGTAATAACGTACATCTTGTTGCGCCATGGCAAAACTGGTTCTATCGATCAAGCGTTTTAAATCACCCTGCTTCACCACAAACTGTTGGTTGCCGGCACTTTGCTCTACATTAGGAAAGTCTGCTGCGGCTATGGTGGATAAGGAAAAACGGCTACGGCCAGCACGCACCGTGACTTTACCGTCGGCCACGGTAAACTCTATTTCACTGCCATCGGGCAATGATTTACAAATATCGGCTAGTTTTCGCGCCGGCACAGTAATCTCACCGCCAGCCGTGGGGGTATGCTCTAAAGCAACTCGGCCAACTAACTCTACCTCTAAATCGGTGCCGGTAATGGATAATTGGTTTCCCTCTAACGCTAACATCACATTCGACAGTATCGGCAATGTATGGCGGCGTTCTACAACACCAGCTACCAAGTTAAGTGGCTTTAATAGGGCGTCTCGGGAAATCACAAATTTCATTATTTGATCTCTATATTTTTATCAATAAGTGTTAATGGATTAGCTACTTTAGCTACACCATATTTATTAAGTGGTTAGGGTACGCAATAAATTTTGAAAATCTTCACGTATATCTGAATTTTCTTCACGCAATGTATTTATTTTTCTACAGGCGTACAACACGGTGGTATGGTCACGACCCCCCAGACTATCACCTATTTCAGGCAAGCTGTGATTGGTCAGTTCCTTTGCTAGGGCCATGGCCATTTGCCTAGGCCTGGCCACTGAACGGCTACGCCTCTTGGATAATAGGTCTGATACTTTAATCTTGTAATATTCAGCGACCACCTTAAGAATATTATCCAGGTTGATTAACTTATCCTGTACTGCCAGCAAATCCTTTAAGGATTCGCGTACTAATTCTACATCTATAGCCCTACCAGTGAAGTGAGCGCTCGCTATCACTCTTTTTAACGCGCCTTCAAGGTCTCTTACATGCGATCGTATACGCTGGGCAATAAAGAAGGCAGCATCGGCGGGCAGGTTAATGTTCGACTGCTCAGCCTTCTTTAATAGTATCGCTACCCGGGTCTCTAGCTCCGGGGGCTCTACCCCTACCGTCAAACCCCAACCGAAGCGCGATTTTAAGCGCTCTTCCAGCCCCGCAATCTCTTTAGGAAAGCGGTCACAAGTAAGTATCATTTGCTGGCCGCCCTCTAATAAAGCATTAAAGGTGTGGAAAAACTCCTCTTGCGAGCGCTCTTTGCCCGCAAATAGCTGTATATCATCAATTAATAAGGCATCGACAGTACGATAATAGCGTTTAAATTCATTAATCGCATTAAGTTGTAGGGCTTTAACCATGTCGGCTACAAAACGCTCGGAGGGGATATACACCACCTTGGCTTCAGGGTTGCGCTCCAACAAAGCATTACCCACGGCATGCATTAAATGGGTTTTACCCAAACCCACACCACCGTATAAAAACAAGGGATTATAAGCATCACCCGCATTTTCAGCCACCTGCATAGCGGCAGCCCTAGCTAGCTGATTTGATTTACCCTCTACAAAAGTATCAAAGGTGTAATTGGCAAACAGCTTGGTATCGTGGTGTATGCCGCCCTCCACCTCTACTTTACGTGTTTTTTTAACCGGGGAACTATTTTGGGTACTGTAACGCAGCTGTTTAGTTTGGCCAGCCGGCTTAAGCTCTGTGGTGGTATTGGTCGCCATGCGTTTTCTAAAAGTCGGCGGCTGGCTACTGATTTCCAGCTTAACTTCTAAAGGGTTAGCTGTGCACAGTTCCGAAACCAACTCATTAATACGCTCCATATATTTATCGCTAACCCAATCTTTAATATAGCGGTTAGGAGCAGACAACTGGATAGCACTACTGACATCAGTATTAATTTTTAATGGTCGTATCCAAGTATTAAACTGCTGTGATGGCAGTTCATCCTGTAAATAACTAACGCATTGTTGCCAAATAGACGCAGGCAAGAACAGCTCCTTGGATAAAAGCAAAATTTTGTGGCTTAAGATAATAGGTATAAAACACGTATTATTATGGTCTGCCAGCGCCTGTATAAACGACAAAAAAGACCGCTGGGCGACACTTAACAAGGGCCAAATTGTACTCTGCAAACGACAACTTATCCACAAAAAATATACACAGCACTCTTTGTAAAAATCATTAATAATCAATAACTTAATAAAAAACAAGGGAAACGCGAGGAAAAAAACTTTTCTTTGCCACCTTGTGGATAAACCTGTGGATAACAATAAAATAAACCGTGCAAATACTGTCCAAAACCCTGTAAAACTAACCCCACTATATATAGTAGCTCCAGCTATTAATCACACCTATATATAGTTTGTTCTATATTAGCCACTGATAGCCTGAAATACACACAGAAACAAATTGATATTAGCGGGGGTTTTCTCTAGAATGCGCGGTTCTTCGCAGGGGTCAGCCTGATATCTTGTGGGATCGAACGTTCGAACTTTAGCTTATTGGATTTTTGTCATGAAAAGAACATTTCAGCCTAGCAACTTAAAGCGCAAACGCAACCACGGTTTTCGTGCTCGTATGGCGACCAAAAGTGGTCGTGCAATTATTGCCCGTCGTCGTACTAAAGGCCGCAAGAGCTTAACTGCGTAACACATTAGTTATTGCCTGTTATGGCCGACTACGCCTTTGATAAATCTAAACGTCTTTTAAAGGCCAGCGACTTTAAACCAGTATTTGATAATGCTGTCTTTAAGGTTTCGTCAAAAGAGCTGTTATTTCTCACTAAACCTAATCGATTGGATCATCCTCGCTTAGGTTTAGTGATAGCTAAAAAAAATGTTCGTTTGGCTGTGCAACGCAATCGTGTTAAACGCATTATCAGAGAAAGTTTTCGGCTAAACCAAGCTAACATCCCTGCCTTAGATATTGTTGTACTCGCTAGACACAGTATAGATGCATTGGATAACGCTTCCTTGCATAAGCACTTGGCGAAATTGTGGCAACAGCTACAACGCAAAGCCAAGCACCAACCTCAGTAGCAGAAACAAGGCCACCTATGCGCCGACTTTTTATTAGCTGCATCAAAGCCTACCGTTATTGCATCAGCCCTTTTATAGGCAGGCACTGTCGTTTTTATCCCAGTTGTTCCAGTTACGCCATAGAAGCGATAGAAAAACATGGAATACTAAAAGGTTGTTGGCTGATGCTGCGCCGACTGTTACGCTGTCACCCTTTTAATCCCGGCGGTTATGACCCCGTTCCGGATACTCATCTACCTCCTGAGCAACCTACACAATAATTATGGACTTTAAACGCTACTTACTAATTGGAGCCATCGCGGTTCTTTCTTATATGTTGTTGATGGAGTGGAGCCAGTTTAGAGCAGCGCAAAAAACGCCTGTTACTAACAATACCGCCACTATTAATAGCAACAGCAATGCCGCAGCAACACCTGCAGGCTTAATCCCTAATGAGTCTAGCACGCCAGATGATTTCCCCTCTGCCACCGCGGATCAACTAACAGCGCCTGTAGTAACGGAAACGCCCAGCGCTAATACTATAGAGGTGAGCACCGATACCTTAAAAGTCCGTATCAACCCTCTAGGTGGTGATATTAACTATCTGGCCTTAGCCAAGCACTATGCGGTTATCGATAGGCCCGACCAACCCTTTGTTTTATTGGAACAAGGTCAGGCTCGTACCTATATAGCCCAAAGTGGCTTAATCGGTAAAAATGGCACCGATACTCGCAAAGGCCGCCCCTTATTTAACGCAGCACAACAACAGTATCAACTACGACAGGGTGCCGATGAGTTAATCGTCGATTTGCAATTCACTACCGACAATAACGTTACTATCACCAAACGCTTTACCTTTATCCGCGGTAAATATGTCATCAATGTTGATTATCTGATTAACAATGGCAGCAGCCAAACGTGGAGCGCCGGCATGTTTGGCCAGCTCAAACGCGATAGCAGCAAAGATCCTGGTGCCGATAGCGGCGGCATGGGCATGTCCCCCTACCTAGGTGCCGCTTTTACCTTAATTGATAAGCCTTACAAAAAAGTCAGCTTTGACGATATGGCTGAAGCGCCTTATAAAGATAGCCGCCAAGGTGGTTGGGCTGCGTTAGTGCAACACTACTTTTTAAGCGCCTGGATACCTGACGCCGAAGCGACTAATAGCTACTCGACGGTGAAAACAGCCGATGGCTTTAATTTAATACGTTTTACCGGCCCTAGTGTAGACGTCGCCCCAGGCCAACAAGCCACTATAAACTCACGGTTTTATGCTGGCCCTAAAAATCAATATAAGCTTGAAGAAATATCACCGGGCTTAGAGCTCAGCGTAGACTACGGCTTTTTATGGCTACCTGCACAATGTTTGTTCTGGTTGCTCACCAAAATCCACGCCCTCTTCGGCAACTGGGGTGCAGCCATTATTGGTGTCACCTTATTAGTGAAAGCGGCCTTCTTCCAGCTAAACGCCAAAGCCTATACCTCTATGGCGAATATGCGCAAAGTGCAGCCTAAGCTATTAGCTCTGCGCGAGCGTTATGCCGACGACAAGGCCAAACAATCACAGGCCATGATGAAGCTATACAAGGATGAGAAAATTAATCCTTTAGGTGGCTGCTTACCCATATTGGTACAAATGCCGGTATTCATCTCTTTATACTGGGTGTTGATGGAAAGTGTAGAACTGCGCCATGCACCGTTTATGTTGTGGATTAATGATCTTTCGGCCATGGACCCCTACTTTATCCTGCCGTTGATTATGGGTGTGTCTATGTTTATTCAACAAAAACTCAACCCACCACCACCAGATCCTATGCAAGCTAAAGTGATGCAGTGGATGCCGGTGATGTTTACCTTCTTCTTCCTGTTCTTCCCCGCCGGCTTGGTACTGTACTGGGTGGTGAACAACGTGTTATCAATTGCTCAGCAATATGTGATAACCAAACGGATAGAAAATAGTTAAACTAACAATATTAATAAAAGGCTGCATTTGCAGCCTTTTTTGTAACAGCTGCACAGTGATAAACTCGCCTAAAAGCGAAAGCTCAAAAAGCCATTAGGCTTAATCTACACTTTAAAATACGGATGCCGGATCGAGTCCGGCATGACAGTAACGACTACAACCGCAGCCTACCATGACCATAGACTCTCTATACACCGACACCATCGCCGCACTCGCCACCCCACCCGGTAGAGGAGGTGTGGGCATTATTCGCGTATCCGGCCCCAACACACTAGCCATAGCGCAACAAATTACCCAAGTACAACTCAAGCCTCGCTACGCCCATTACGGCAACTTTTATGGAAGCCTTGAGCACAACAGTAAAGAGGTGTTAGATCAGGGCATAGCGCTGTTTTTCCCCGGCCCCAACTCCTTTACCGGCGAAGATGTATTAGAGCTACAAGGTCACGGCGGGCCTATATTATTAGACTGCTTATTAAAAGAAACGATGAAGCTGGGTGCCCGTTTAGCTAGACCCGGTGAATTTTCAGAGCGCGCCTTTCTCAATGATAAAATCGACTTAGCCCAGGCCGAAGCCATAGCCGACCTGATAGACAGCGCTTCAGAGCAAGCCGCTAAAAACGCCCTACGCTCACTACAAGGCGAGTTTAGCCAAAAAATAAATGCCTTAGTCGAGCAGGTAATACAGCTACGTATCTATGTAGAAGCCGCCATAGACTTCCCCGAAGAAGAGATAGACTTCATTGGGGATGGCAAAGTGGCTAATGACTTACAAGGCATCATCGCTCAGCTTCAACGAGTGTTTATGCAAGCCAAGCAAGGCGCTTTGCTGCAGGAAGGCATGACGGTTGTCATTGCCGGTAAACCCAATGCCGGTAAATCTAGCCTATTAAACGCCCTATCAGGCCGTGACAGCGCCATAGTCACCGAAATAGAGGGCACTACTCGCGATGTACTACGCGAGCATATACAGATAGACGGCATGCCCCTGCATATCATTGATACTGCCGGTCTTAGAGATAGTCCTGACCTGATAGAACAGGAAGGTATACGCCGTGCCTGGGATGAAATACGCAAAGCTGACAGAATTTTACTGGTAGTAGACAGCAGCCAGAGCCAAGAAACCGATCCCTTTATACTTTGGCCAGAAGCCGCTAAAGAATTTGTCGATTTAACTCACATCACAGTTATACACAACAAATGCGATCTCAATCAGTTATCCACAGAGCTGGTAGAAAACGACTATACCCTCATCAAACTCTCAGCCAAGGCCGGTGATGGCATAGACCTGCTACGTCAGCATCTTAAAAGCTGTATGGGTTATAACGGTGCCGGCGAAGGGGGCTTTACTGCCCGTCGTCGCCATATCGATGCATTAGAACAAGCACACTCGGCATTGCTAGCCGGCCAGCTACAGCTCACCGAATATGGCGCTGGCGAGCTATTAGCCGAAGATTTACGGCTATGCCAAAACGCTCTCGGTGAAATTACCGGCGCCTTTACCCCCGATGACTTACTGGGCAAAATCTTCTCTAGTTTTTGTATTGGTAAGTAACAGTCACTAGTTCTCAGTCTATAGTCGCTAGCTTGTTTTAAAACTAGTGGCTGTAGACTAGGCACTAGAGACTACTCTCTCCCCATACTTTTCTCATTCTTAGCAGCTATAGCTAATGTTTAAGCTAAGCCCTGCAAACAGCTATCCACAACTTACCCACAGCTTTAACCAAAACCACTCTAAAAAATAAATTTAATTATTTTTCTGTGGATAAAACAGCCTAAGCACTGTGTAAAACACCTTGAAATTGCTTTTATAAAAAAGGGTGTTTATAACGCTTAATTATCGCCTGTGGATAAGTAGCTGTTTTATGCACAGCTCGCTGATAGCTTAATACCAGCTGATAGGCTCTTGATACAGGGTTTATATTTCACTTAAACTATTGTTTTTATTAAAGTTAAATCGCTTATTAACAAAAAAGAGGCTCAGTAGTAGTAATAGTAGTAATAAGTAAATAACTATATATATAAGAATAATATTAATACTCTTTTAATATTTAAAATCTTTTAAAGTAACTGATTAAAAAAACAACAACGATACTTTGCGCTAGCCTCAAAATAAGCCGTATAATGGCCGCCCTTCTGACCCCAGCCAGAAATACGCTGTGGTTTGTTCGTTTTTTTTTATTGAGATTGCCCGTGAATTACCCAGATCATTTTGATGTTATCGTTATCGGCGGCGGCCATGCTGGCACCGAGGCCTGTTTGGCGGCGGCCCGCATGGGGGCAAAAACCCTGTTGCTCTCGCATAACATCGAAACCTTGGGGCAAATGTCCTGCAACCCGGCGATAGGCGGCATAGGCAAAAGCCATTTGGTGAAGGAAATTGATGCCATGGGCGGCGCCATGGCTCGTGCCACCGATCTGGGCGGCATCCAATTTCGCACCCTCAATGCTCGCAAAGGCCCCGCCGTTAGGGCGACTAGGGCACAGGCAGACCGAGCCCTGTACAAGGCTGCGATACGCGATATCTTAGAAAACCAACCTAACCTCAGTATTTTCCAGCAAGGGGTGGATGATTTAATAATCGAAGGCGATACCGTCAAAGGCGTAGTTACGCAAATGGGGGTAAAGTTTTTTGCCACTAGCGTGGTGCTATGTTCGGGTACCTTTCTGGGCGGTAAAATCCACATAGGCATGGATAATCATTCCGGTGGCCGCGCTGGCGACCCTCCCTCCACCGCCTTGGCCAATCGCCTACGCGAATTGCCTTTCAATGTGGAGCGGTTAAAAACCGGTACACCACCACGCATCGATGCCCGTTCGGTGAATTTTGATGGGCTGGAACCGCAATGGGGTGATAAACCTGAGCCGGTGATGTCGTTTATGGGCTCGCTAAGCCAGCATCCCGAGCAAGTGTGTTGTTGGATTACTCATACCAATGAAAAAACACACGATATTATTCGCGGTGGTTTGGATAGATCTCCCATGTATACCGGCGTGATTGAAGGTGTGGGCCCACGCTACTGCCCGTCCATAGAAGATAAAATTCATCGCTTTGCCGATAAAAATAGTCACCAGATATTCATAGAGCCCGAAGGTTTACGTACCCACGAGTTATACCCCAACGGCATATCCACCAGCCTGCCCTTTGATGTGCAGATGGCATTAGTGCGCTCTATCAAGGGTTTTGAGAATGCCCATATTTCACGTCCTGGCTATGCCATAGAGTATGATTATTTTGACCCCCGTGATTTAAAATATTCCTTGGAAACCAAATTTATCAACGGCCTGTTTTTTGCCGGCCAGATTAATGGCACCACAGGGTATGAAGAAGCGGGTGCACAAGGTTTATTGGCAGGGTTAAATGCAGCTAACAAAGCGCAGGGCAAAGAAATTTGGTGCCCACGTCGCGATGAAGCTTACCTAGGGGTAATGGTCGATGACTTAATCTCCATGGGTACTATGGAGCCCTATCGCATGTTTACCTCACGCGCAGAATATCGCTTAATTTTACGGGAAGACAATGCCGATTTACGCCTTACCGAAATCGGCCG
Source organism: Dasania marina DSM 21967 (assembly GCF_000373485.1). NCBI lineage: Bacteria > Pseudomonadati > Pseudomonadota > Gammaproteobacteria > Cellvibrionales > Spongiibacteraceae > Dasania > Dasania marina. Next base: position 761,480 of record NZ_KB891575.1, on the reverse strand, counting down.
CAACCTAGGTTTAGTCAACGAGCAGCAGTGGCAGGCCTTTAGTATTAAACGTGAAGCCATAGAAAAAGAGGCTAAACGCTTAGAGCAAACTTGGATACAACCGAAAACCGAAGCGGGCGAGAAAGTTAACAGTTTAGTGGATAGCCCAATCACCCGTGAATACAGCTTAATGGATTTACTCAAACGCCCCGGTATTAGCTATCACGATATTGCCAGTATTAAAGGTGAGGCGGTTGCCTGTGAGCAAGTGGCCGAGCAGGTAGAAATACAAATAAAGTACGCAGGCTACATAGATAGACAAACCGAAGAAATAGACAGGCTGCGCCGCTATGAAAATACCTTACTACCCGATGAGTTTGATTACAGTGGTATAGAGGGTTTATCCAATGAGGTGAAGCAAAAACTTATCGCGGCCAGGCCTGAAACCTTGGCGCGCGCTTCGCGTATACCAGGTATAACGCCGGCTGCCGTATCCCTGCTATTGGTTTATTTAAAAAAACAAGGTCTGTTAAAACATAACGGTACTCAAAATACGCAAAAGAGCGCCTAATGTCTGAGCACTATCGTAATACTCTAGTCGAGGGCGCGGCTGCTTTACAGTTGTCTTTAAGTGATAAGCAGGTAGAGCAATTATTGGCTTATCACCAGCTGTTAATTAAATGGAACAAGGCTTATAACCTCACCGCCATACGTGACCCTTTAGAAATGGTGAACCGTCATTTAATTGATAGCCTAAGCATAGCCCCCTTTATCAACGGTCAACGCTTTATTGATGTAGGTACCGGCGGCGGCCTACCCGGTATCGTGCTGGCCATACTCTACCCCGAGCGCAGTTTTGATTTACTGGATAGTAATGGCAAAAAAACCCGGTTTTTGTTTCAGGTAAAAACTGAGCTAAAACTGAGCAATGTTACTATTCATCACTGTCGGGTAGAGAATCATCAGCCCAAACAGCTTTATGATGGCGTGTTATCCAGAGCCTTTGCTACTTTAGAAGACATGGTTAATGGTAGCCATCAGTTGGTGGCTGATAAAGGTTGTTTTTATGCCATGAAAGGGGTTTATCCCACAGAAGAGTTGAGTGCGGTGCAAAAAACTTATAAGGTCGATGCCTGCCATGCCTTAGATGTGCCCCACAGTGACGGCCAACGCCATTTAGTGGTTATGTCGAAACCGCTAGCTAGCTAACAGTATAATAAGTAGGAACTCGCATTGGGAAAGATATTAGCCATTACCAACCAGAAAGGCGGCGTGGGCAAAACCACCACTTGCGTCAATTTGGCTGCCTCCTTAGTTGCCACTAAAAAGAAAGTGTTGCTGATAGATTTAGACCCACAGGGCAATGCCACTATGGGCAGCGGCATAGATAAAAACGATGTAAAGGCTAGCCTCTACGACGTTTTAGTTTTAGGCAAAGCGGTTGCTGAAGTTAGTGTCTACGGTGAAAATGCGGGTTACGATATAGTCCCCTCCAATGCTGACGTTACCGCGGCTGAAGTTGAGCTATTAGATTTAGATAACAAACAATACCGGCTTAGGGATGCCTTAGCGGTTGAACGTGCGGCCTATGATTACGTGATAATAGACTGCCCTCCTTCATTGAATATGCTGACTGTTAATGCGCTGGCCGCTGCCGATGGTGTGATTATCCCCATGCAGTGCGAGTATTATGCGCTAGAAGGTTTAGCGGCTTTAATGGATACCATTAATCAAATACAAGAACATATTAACCCCAATTTACAAATAGAGGGTTTGTTGCGCACCATGTATGACCCGCGCAATAGCCTGACTAAAGATGTGTCGGATCAGCTATTAGAGTATTTTGGCGACAAGGTTTACCGCACCTTTATCCCCCGCAATATCCGTTTAGCCGAAGCCCCTAGTTTTGGGATGCCGGTACTATTTTACGATAAACAATCGAAAGGTGCGGTCGCTTATTTGGCCTTGGCTGGTGAAATGTTGCGTCGCAGTGACAAAGAAAAAATCGCAGCAGTCGTCGAATAATTAAGACAAATTCTAGGTATAAAACACCATGGTAAAAAAACGTGGCTTGGGGCGTGGCCTTAATTCTTTGATTAATAAAAGTAAACCGCAACCTACAGATGTTGAGGAAGGGGTGGTGCAAGCATCGGCTGAGCTCCCCAGCAGCGATGGCATGCTAAGAGATATACCTGTAGATATTATCCTGCGTGGTAAATACCAGCCGCGTCGCGATATGCACCCTGAAGCCTTGGATGAATTGGCAGCCAGTATTAAGGCGCAAGGTGTTATGCAGCCTATAGTGGTGCGCCCGGTAGGTGATGGCCGTTTTGAAATTATTGCCGGCGAACGTCGCTGGCGCGCTAGTCAGCTGGCCGGGCTAGATAAAATACCGGCTTTGATTCGCGAGGTTCCCGACGAAGCCGCCATCGCCATGGCGTTAATCGAAAATATACAGCGCGAAAACCTTAATGCCATGGAAGAAGCGATGGCATTGTATCGCTTGCAGCAAGAGTTTGAGCTTTCTCAGCAAGAAGTGGCCGATGCTGTGAGTAAGTCTCGCAGTACCGTGGCAAATTTACTGCGCTTAATGAATTTACGCGAAGATGTGCAGCGTTTGTTAGAGCATGGCGATATAGAGTTGGGTCATGCCAAATTGCTACTGGCTCTACCACAGGATCAGCAGTCAGCTGCAGCTAGCACTATTATTAGCAAAGGCTTATCGGTACGCCAAACCGAAGTGTTAATCAAAAATTTACAGAATGAAGAAGCCAAACCTAGCAGTAAAAGCGCACAAGGCCCTGTGGATGGGGATATAACCAAGCTGGAAACGCAGTTGTCGGAAAAGATAGGTGTGCCAGTTACGTTACAACATGGCGCTAAAGGCAAAGGTAAGTTGATTCTAAAATACAACAGCTTAGATGAGCTAGATGGTATTTTAAATCATATTAAGTAAGTTTTTACTATATATAGTGGTTGATTAGAAATTGTGATCAATATATGGCTGGTAAGACAAGTGAATACAAACTGTTTAGAGTGAGTCGCTAAAGTACTGGGCTGGCAGAGTTTTGCTGGTGGGGCTTAATTCACCAAGACAGTTGAATCGCCTGCATAAACTACCTATAATGCGCACCGCTTTGCTAGGCCTTGTTATAAGGTTAAGTGCAAGCGTGCTGGTTAATAAGTATACAGATAATAAGGTGAAAGGCAGTTGCAAGCATCCACTGCTGGGGTAGCCAAGCTGAAAAAACCAAAGCTGATAGTGATATTTGCTACACAAATTTTCATATTGTTAATGCTAGTAAGCATTGCTTGGCTATTAAGTTTAAGCAAGTTAACAATATTTAGCGCGATAATAGGCGCGGGTATTTTTATAGGGCCAAACGCATACTTCTCATATTATGCTTTTCGCCATACCGGTGCCCAGGCTGCTACTCAAGTAGCACAGTCATTTTATCGAGGTGAGGCGGGGAAGTTTATTTTAACCGCTGTGATGTTTGCAGTAAGTTTTGCGGTAGTAAGGCCTATAAATGGGGTCGCCGTGTTTCTTAGTTATATGTTATTTATGGTGCTGACTTGGGTGTTGGCATGGCGGGCAACGCGCTAAGCGATTAGGTGTTGTTATAAAGCATTAATTTGATGAAGGTTTTCGAGAGATATTCATGGCAGGCGATACCCTAACCACTGAAAGTTATATCAAACACCATCTTACCAATATGACCTATGGCAAGTTACCTGCCGGTTATGTGAGAACCACTGCCGATGGTGAGCAGCACACGCTCGCTCAAGATAGCTGGACTTTAGCGCATAACAGCGAAGAAATGGCTGATATGGGTTTTATGGCTGTGCATGTAGACTCTATGTTTTGGTCTATTACTCTAGGTTTAATCTTCTCGTTTATTTTTGCTAAAGTAGCCAGAGGCATGCACTCGGGTGTCCCTAAAGGTCTGCAAAATTTTATAGAAATGATTATCGATTTCATCGATAGCACAGTTAAAGATACCTTCCACTATAAAAATGCACTAGTGGCGCCTATGGCATTAACCATCTTTATATGGATCTTCTTCATGAATTTGATGGATTTGATCCCAGTGGATTGGATACCTTCATTAATGATGTGGGCTACCGGCGATCCGCACTTCTACTTCAAAGTGGTCCCCACTACTGACCCCAACATTACCTTAGGCATGGCCATTACTGTTTTTGGCCTAATGATATTCTTTACCATACAAAACAAAGGTTTTATGGGTTTCGTTAAAGAATTAACACTACACCCTTTTTGTACACCTAAATGGTATGTGAATATATTCCTAATTCCTGTGAACTTGATTCTTGAATCAGTTGCTTTGATAGCTAAACCTGTCTCTCTTGGTTTACGTTTATTCGGCAACTTATACGCGGGTGAAATGATTTTTATTCTGATTGCTGCCATGTTTGGTGCCGGTTTGTTCTTAGGTGCTTTAGCAGGTGTATTGCAAATGGGTTGGGCGATATTCCATATATTGATTATCGCGTTACAAGCTTTTGTTTTCATGGTGTTAACTATCGTTTATATGGCGATGGCGCACGATGTAGACGAAGAACATTAATTAACGATTTTTAAACTTTTTACATTAACTTTAACTTTTTATTTTTAATAAAATTGGAGACGAAAAATGGGTCTTGCATTGATTGCTGTTGCTCTTTTAATTGGTTTAGGTGCTGCTGGTACTGCGATAGGTTTCGGTCTATTAGGTGGTAAGTTGCTTGAAGGTTCAGCGCGTCAGCCTGAAATGGCTCCTATGCTACAAGGTAAAATGTTCCTTATCGCTGGTTTATTGGATGCAGTTCCAATGATCGGTGTTGGTATTGGCATGTACGTATTGTTCGTTATCGTTCCGACTTTAGCTGCATAATTTAAGTTAGAAACGATTTACTAACTCTTACTTAACAATGCAAACAAGCTGAGGTGTCGGCGTGAACATTAATCTGACTTTAATTGGCCAGTCCATTACATTCCTTGCGTTTGTATGGTTCTGCAAAGCCTATGTTTGGACTGCTATACGCAGTGCAATGGATGAGCGCGAAGCGCAAATTGCTGATGGCCTAGAAGCTGCTGACCGTGCTGGTAGAGATTTAGAACTAGCACAGGAAAAAGCGACTCAACAACTTCGCAAAGCGAAAGAGGAAGCCGCTGGCATCATTGATGCTGCTAATAAGCGCGGGACTCAAATCGTAGAAGAAGCCAAAGATACGGCTCGCGAAGAAGGTGAACGCTTAAAGGTTGCAGCCAAAGCTGAAATCGAACAAGAAGCTAACCGTGCTAAAGAGCACTTGCGTGGGCAAGTTGCTAGTTTAGTTATGGCTGGTGCCGAGAAGGTACTAGAGAGCTCTATCGATCCAGCACAACATAAAGCACTAGTTGAAAAACTAGCTGCCGGTCTGTAAAGGCTAGGTGTAAACGAGGTTATTATGGCTGAATTAAGCACCCTGGCGAGACCCTATGCAAAAGCAGCGTTTGAATATGCTGATGGTGCTAATGGCTTGGCTGAATGGTCAACCCAGCTAGCAACAGCAGCCGCCGTTGCCCAAGCAGATACTATTAAAAAGGTGCTGACGTCACCTTCACTAACGACTGAACAGCAAGCACAAACCTTTATTGATGTTTGTGGCGATGCGTTAAGTGGTAAAGCGCAAAACTTTATAAGAGTGTTGGCAGAAAACAAGCGCCTTAGTTTGTTAGCTGAAATATCCACACTGTATGAAGCTTTTAAAGCTAACCGTGAAAAATGTGTTGATGTTGATATCGCTACCGCTTTTGAGCTGGATGCCGATGTACAAGATCAGCTAGCAAAAGCTTTAACCGGCAAGCTAGAACGCGAAGTCAAAGTACAAGCTCACGTAGATAAAAGCTTGATTGGTGGTGTGATCATACGCGCAGCCGATATAGTAATAGACGCGAGCATACGTGGCCGCTTAGCTAAGCTTGGCGAGGCCATGAAAGCTTAATAAGTTTTTGTTTACGTAATTAATAGTGTTATTAATTACGTTTAACTAGCACTCCTGGACAGAAATCCCTAGATGAAGGGATTGAGGAAAAGAACATGCAACAGCTGAATCCATCAGAGATTAGCGAAATTATCAAAGGCCGCATCGATCAACTTGATGTGACTAGTGAAGCCCAAAACGAAGGTACTGTTGTTTCTGTAACTGACGGTATTATTCGTATCCATGGTCTTACCAATGTTATGTTTGGTGAGATGATAGAGTTTGAAGGCGGCGTTTATGGTATGGCGCTTAACCTTGAGCGTGACTCAGTAGGTGCAGTAGTACTAGGTGGTTACCAAACCTTAGCGGAAGGCCAAACCTGCAAATGTACTGGCCGCGTACTTGAAGTGCCGGTAGGTCCTGAGTTACAGGGTCGTGTAGTTGATGCTCTGGGTATCCCTATCGATGGCAAAGGCCCTTTGGGCAATAAAACCACAGACTTTATTGAAAAAATCGCACCGGGTGTAATCGAGCGTCAATCAGTTGATCAGCCAGTGCAAATTGGTTTGAAAGCCGTTGATGCGATGGTACCTATCGGCCGTGGCCAACGTGAGTTAATCATTGGTGACCGTCAGATTGGTAAAACAGCGATTGCTGTTGACGCCATCATCAACCAAAAAGATTCTGGTATTAAGTGTATCTATGTTGCGATAGGCCAAAAAGCTTCATCGATTGCAGCAGTAGTACGTAAATTAGAAGAGCACGGCGCAATGGAGCACACCATTATTGTTGCTGCTACCGCTTCTGACCCTGCGGCTATGCAATACCTAGCCCCTTTTGCGGGCTGTACCATGGGTGAATATTTCCGTGATCGCGGTGAAGATGCTCTGGTTATTTACGATGATTTGACCAAGCAAGCTTGGGCTTACCGTCAAATATCCTTGCTACTACGTCGTCCACCAGGCCGTGAAGCCTATCCGGGTGATGTATTCTATTTGCACTCGCGTTTATTAGAGCGTGCATCACGTGTTAACGCTAACTACGTTGAAAAATTCACCAATGGTGAAGTGAAAGGCAAAACCGGTTCATTAACCGCGCTACCTATCATTGAAACACAAGCAGGTGACGTATCGGCTTTCGTACCGACTAACGTTATCTCTATCACCGATGGCCAAATCTTCCTAGAAGCTGACATGTTTAACAGTGGTAACCGCCCAGCAATGGATGCCGGTATTTCTGTGTCGCGTGTAGGTGGTGCAGCGCAAACTAAAGTAATGAAGAAGTTGTCAGGTGGTATACGTACTGCTTTGGCACAATACCGCGAATTAGCGGCCTTCTCCCAGTTTGCCTCAGATCTAGATGAAGCCACTAAAGCACAGCTAGACCACGGTGAGCGTGTAACCGAATTAATGAAGCAAAAGCAATATGCGCCACAAAATGTTGCCGAAATGGGCTTAATGGTTTACTGCGCTAACGAAGGTCATTTGAAAGATGTTGAAGTTGCTAAAATAGTTGATTTTGAATCAGCCCTACTTTCTTTCATGAACAGCGAATACGCTGACACCATGAAAGCCATCGCCACTTCAGGTGATTGGAACGGCGACTTTGAAGCAAAATTCAAAGAAGGCGTTGAGAAGTTTAAAGCGACTCAGACCTACTAGTTTTTACTGGGGTTAGAGTCGCGACTCTGACCCCATAAAAATAGAATTGGTTAAATAATTTAGGTTATTTATATGGCAAGCGGAAAAGAAATACGGACTCAGATATCGAGTATCCAGAGTACGCAAAAAATTACTAACGCAATGGAAATGGTTGCGGCCAGTAAAATGCGTAAGGCGCAAGAACGCATGAATGTGGGCAAGCCTTATGCACAGCGTATACGCTCGGTAGTAGGTCATATTGCTAACGCAAACCCTGAATACAAGCATATGTATATGCTGCAGCGCGAAGTAAAACGCGTTGGCTTTATTATCATTTCAACTGATAGAGGCTTATGCGGCGGTTTAAACACAAACTTGTTTAAGGCGGCGATCAAGGGCATGAAAGCCTATGCCGATCAAAATGTAGAAATTGATCTATGTTTAGTTGGTGCCAAAGCAGCAGCATTCTTTAATAATTATGGCGGCAACGTCGTTGCGGCAGTACGTGACTTAGGTGAAGACCCTGCAGTATCTGACTTAATTGGCGGTGTTAAGGTTATGTTGGATGCCTATGCTGAAGGTAAAATCGATAAGCTGTACTTAGTCAGTAATGGTTTTGTAAATACCATGACACAAACACCTAAGCTTGAGCAATTATTGCCTTTACTTGCGGAAGAGAACAAACAACTAAAGCATCATTGGGATTATCTTTACGAGCCAGATGCACAAGAGCTTTTAGATGGCTTATTGGTTCGTTATGTAGAGTCACAAGTTTATCAATCAGTGGTTGAAAATGGTGCCTGTGAACAGGCGTCGCGCATGCTGGCAATGAAAAATGCCACCGACAATGCGGGCGACTTAATTGACGATTTACAATTGGTTTATAACAAAGCCCGTCAATCTGCGATTACCCAAGAGCTTTCTGAAATTGTAAGTGGTGCTGCTGCGATTGGTTAATCGTGTTGGCTAATAAAACAACAAGTTTTTTAAATTTAAAAATATTGGTAGAGGATCCGGAAATGAGTAGCGGACGTATCGTACAAATAATAGGCGCGGTAATCGATGTGGAATTTCCACGCGATGCAGTACCACGTGTTTACGACGCACTGATGGTCACAGAAAAAGGTTTAACCTTAGAAGTTCAGCAACAATTGGGCGACGGTATCGTTCGTACAATTGCGATGGGTCCTTCAGAAGGTGTAAGCCGTGGTCTTTCAGTTGATAACACTAACGCGCCAATTTCTGTACCGGTAGGTATCGAAACTTTGGGTCGCATCATGGACGTTTTGGGTAACCCTATTGATGAGTGTGGCCCCATCGGTGAAAAAGAGCGTGCCTCTATACACCGTAAAGCGCCTGCTTATGATGAGTTATCTGCCTCTGAAGAGTTGCTAGAAACTGGTATCAAAGTTATAGACCTAGTCTGCCCATTTGCTAAGGGTGGTAAAGTAGGTTTATTCGGTGGTGCTGGTGTTGGTAAAACTGTAAACATGATGGAGTTGATCAACAACATCGCGCTAGAGCACAGTGGTCTATCTGTATTCGCAGGTGTTGGTGAGCGTACTCGTGAAGGTAACGATTTTTACTACGAGATGCAGGAATCAGGCGTTGTAAACGTTGAGAACTTCTCTGAATCAAAAGTTGCCATGGTTTACGGCCAAATGAACGAGCCCCCAGGAAACCGTTTACGTGTTGCCCTGACTGGTTTGACCATGGCTGAAAAATTCCGTGATGAAGGTAAAGACGTACTGTTATTTATCGATAATATTTATCGTTACACACTGGCCGGAACCGAGGTGTCAGCACTGTTAGGTCGTATGCCTTCAGCGGTAGGTTACCAGCCTACACTGGCGCAAGAAATGGGTGAGTTGCAGGAGCGTATAACCTCAACCAAAACAGGTTCTATCACATCTATTCAAGCGGTATACGTACCTGCGGATGACTTGACTGACCCCTCGCCTGCTACCACCTTTGCTCACTTAGATTCAACGGTAGTATTAAGCCGTGATATCGCTGCTAAAGGCATATACCCAGCGGTAGATCCACTAGACTCGACTTCGCGTCAGTTGGATCCATTGACTGTTGGCCAAGAGCATTATGACGTTGCTCGCGGTGTACAAACTGTATTACAGCGCTATAAAGAGCTTAAAGACATCATCGCCATTTTAGGCATGGATGAATTGTCTGAAGAAGATAAGCAAACGGTAAACCGTGCTCGTAAGATTGAGCGCTTCTTATCTCAGCCTTTCCACGTTGCTGAAATATTTACCGGCTCACCAGGTAAATATGTAACATTAAAAGAGACTATATCTAGTTTCAAAGGCTTGTTAGCTGGCGAATACGATCACATTCCAGAGCAAGCGTTCTACATGTGTGGCGGTATAGACGAAGTATTAGAAAAAGCGAAGAAAATGTAAGAGAGCGTTGCTCTCTTACTATTCGTCTTTTATAAGAGGTTTAAAAAATGGCTATGACTGTACATTGCGACATCGTTAGTGCTGAAGAGGCAATTTTCTCAGGCCTAGTCGAAACGCTAGTAGCAACAGGTACCTTGGGTGACTTAGGTATTAGCTACGGCCACGCGCCATTGTTAACGTCGCTAGTGCCAGGCCCTATACGCATTAAAAAGCAAAACGGTGAAGAAGAGGTTTACTACGTTTCTGGTGGTTTCCTCGAAGTTCAGCCGGGTGTGGTTAGCGTTTTAGCCGATACAGCTATACGTGCTAACGACTTGGATGAAGCTGCAGCTGCGGAAGCACAAAAAGAAGCTGAGCATGCTTTAGCGAATCAAAGTGGCGACTTTGATTATGGTAGGGCTGCGTCACAACTGGCTGCCGCCGCTGCGCAATTGCGCACCATACAGCAAATTCGTAAAAAAATGGGCTGAACGGCTGTTAACAAGTAATCGCATTAAAGGGTGGCTTAGGCTACCCTTTTTTATGTACAGCATAAACCGCGTTTGATTAAAATAAAAAAGCGAAAGCTAGTCATAGTCTAAAACGCTTTCACTACACTTTGAGGGATACAAAAGTGACACATGAAGTTGTTATCTTAGCAGCGGGCCAAGGCACTCGCATGCGCTCAAAACTACCAAAAGTTTTACACAAGCTTGCTGGCAGATCTATGTTAGCTCATGTTATTGATAGCGCGAAAGCAACACATGCGCAAACCATACATATCGTAATAGGACATGGCGCAGAGCAGGTAAAAGCCCATATACAAGATAATGTATCTTGGGTATTACAAACTGAACAATTGGGAACGGGCCATGCTGTAGCACAAGCCCTACCCCAGCTTAACCCCGATAGCCTAGTGCTTATTAGCTATGGTGATGTGCCCCTAGTTAAACCACAAACCTTGCAAAAATTACTAGCACTGGCGGATGAAAACACCCTAGCATTGTTAACGGTTAACCTAGCAGAGCCTAGCGGTTATGGCCGCATAGTACGCAACGAAGCTAAGCAGGTTGTGGCAATAGTTGAGCAGAAAGACGCCCGCGCAGAGCAACTCAATATTGCAGAAGTTAATACCGGTATGATGGCGGTAGCCGCTAAGCATCTACAGCAGTGGTTGCCGGCCTTGTCCTCTAAAAATGCCCAGGGCGAATACTATCTTACCGATATTATCAGCATGGCGGTAAGCCATGGCGTGGTAGTAAAAACAGAACAGCCGGAGCATGAATGGGAGGTACAAGGTGCCAACAACCGTGAGCAAGTGGCGGAGCTAGAGCGCCATTATCAGCTACAGCAAGCGCAGCTATTAATGGCTGAAGGTGCCAGCTTGGCTGATCCTCGCCGCATAGATGTGCGTGGTAACTTAACGGTGGGTGTAGATGTTAACATCGATGTAAACTGTGTTTTTATTGGCGACGTACAGCTAGCCGATGATGTTTCTATAGGGCCTAACTGCATTATAGAAAACAGCTCTATAGGGCAAGGTACGGTGGTTAAAGCTAACAGTGTGATCGAACAGAGTGTTATCGCTGAATACTGTGATATAGGCCCTTTCGCTAGGCTGCGGCCAGGTACGCAGCTTGCTAATAAAGCTAAAATAGGCAATTTTGTAGAAACTAAAAAAGCCATAATCGGTGAGGGTAGTAAAGTGAATCACCTCAGTTATATTGGTGATTGCACTATAGGGGTAAGCGCTAACATCGGCGCAGGTACTATTACCTGCAACTACGATGGCGTAAATAAATATCAAACCCATATTGGTGACGGTGCCTTTATAGGGTCTAATAGTGCTTTAGTAGCCCCGCTAACTATAGGTAATATGGCCACAATTGGTGCCGGGTCTACCGTCACCAGCGATGTGACAGAAAACAGTTTGGCAGTAGCCAGAGGCAAGCAGCGAGAAATAAGCAATTGGTCGCGGCCGGTAAAAACAAACAAGAAAAAGTAAGAGTAGCTAAGCCTTCTCAATAATTATTACTTGGAAAAATTGTATGTGTGGAATAGTCGGTGCTGCAGCGCGTAGAGAAGTTGCAGCCATATTAGTTGAAGGATTAAAGCGCTTAGAATACCGAGGCTATGACTCAGCTGGCGTAGCGATTATTAATCATCAAGGTGAAATAGGCTGCCACAAGCGCATGGGCAAAGTGGCAGTATTAGATGAGGCGGTAAAGCAGCAACCGCTAAGCGGAAGCTTAGGCATAGCGCATACCCGGTGGGCTACCCACGGTAAACCCTCAGAAGAAAACGCCCACCCTCACCTATCTAATAATGAAATTGCCTTGGTGCACAATGGCATTATAGAAAACCATGAGCAGCTGCGTAAGCAGCTCAGCGCTCAGGGTTATGTGTTTGTATCACAAACCGACACCGAAACTATCGTCCATTTAATTCACTCTCTTATGAAAAGTGGCGATGATTTGTTTAGCGCGGTTAAGCAGGCGGTAAAGCAATTAGAAGGCGCCTTTGGTTTAGCGGTTATACACAAAAATGAGCCCGAGCGTATTGTTTGTGCCCGTAGTGGCAGTCCCCTAGTATTAGGTTTAGGGATAGGCGAAAACTTCTTAGCCTCCGATCAGCTAGCGCTGCGTCAAGTCACCGATAGGTTTATCTATTTAGAAGAAGGTGATTTTGCGGTATTAACACCTGATAGTTATGACATTTATGATGATGCCGGTGAGTTAGTCAGCCGCGAACTAGTACAACTTACCGATAAAACGAAAAGCGCCGATAAAGGTAAGTATCGTCACTACATGCTAAAAGAAATTTATGAGCAGCCAGAGGTAATCAAAGACACTCTACGGGGTCGCATTTCTAAAGATAAAATTTTAGAGCAGGCCTTTGGTGCGCAAGCAACAGCCATTTTTGATAAAACCAAAGCGGTACAAATTATTGCATGCGGCACCAGCTATCATTCGGGCATGGTGGCCAAATATCTGATAGAAGGTATAGCAGGGGTACCTTGTAGAGTAGAGGTTGCCAGTGAATTTCGCTATAGAAAATTTGTGGTGCAAGATGACACCTTAATCGTCACCATCTCACAATCGGGTGAAACGGCTGATACTTTAGCGGCACTGCGCTTAGCGAAAACTCTGGGCTATGCTGCGACCATGACGATTTGTAATGTCGCGCAAAGCTCGCTAGTGCGTGAATCAGACTTAGCCTTAATGACAGAAGCTGGTCCCGAAGTAGGTGTGGCATCAACTAAAGCCTTTACCACTCAGCTAGTGGCTTTAGTACTGTTAACCATAGCTTTAGGCAAACGTCATGGTTTAAGCGCCGAGAAAGAAGCGGAAATGGTGTCCAACTTACACCAGTTGCCGCAATTACTAAGCGATGTATTAGCGCTGGATAAACCCATACAAAAAATGTCAGAGGCCTTTGCCGATAAACATAATGCCTTGTTTTTAGGGCGTGGTGTGCAATGGCCAGTGGCTATGGAAGGCGCGCTGAAACTAAAAGAAATTTCCTATATACACGCCGAAAGCTACCCGGCCGGCGAACTAAAACACGGGCCATTGGCGTTAGTTGATAGTGAAATGCCTATTGTAGCAGTAGCACCTAACGATGAGTTGTTGGAAAAATTAAAATCCAACCTTGAAGAGGTGCAAGCTAGAGGTGGTCAGCTATTTGTTTTTGCGGATCACAAATCAGGTTTTAATAGCGGCGAAGGCATTACTGTTATCAAGCTACCAGAAGTGCCCGAATTAATAGCCCCTATTGTTTACACTATTCCTTTGCAGCTACTGTCTTATCACGTAGCGGTATTGAAAGGTACGGATGTAGATCAGCCGCGTAATTTGGCTAAGTCAGTAACAGTGGAATAAAAAAGTCTCTAGTGGGTAGTCGCTAGTCTCTAGTAAAGCGTGTTAGCTTGTAGTGACTAGTCACTACAAGCTAGCGACTGGATTCATTGTTTAAAAACGACGCAGTTACGGCCGCTTTCTTTCGCTTCGTAAACGGCTTCGTCGGCGCGAGAAAACAAACTGGCGAAGTCATTTTCATCTTCTTTCAGTGTTGCTAAACCAAAGCTGGCGCTAACATCTATGCCGGCAGGTTTTAGCTTTTCTATACTTTGGCGTAGATCTTCGGCAATATTAATCGCGTCTTGAAAGCTGCAGTGATCTAACAACACCACAAACTCTTCACCGCCAAAGCGAGCAACGATATCTTCCCAGCGCACGCCGCTAACAAGTTGAGCAGCAACCGCTTGCAATACTTTATCGCCGACACTGTGGCCGTGAGTATCGTTAATCGCTTTGAAAAAATCGATGTCGACAACCATTAAACATAAAAACTGTTTTTGTCGCTGCGCTTGCTGGATACGTTTAGGGGCCATATCCATTAAATAATGACGGTTATACAGGCTGGTTAGCTGATCGGTTAGCGCTAGGCGCTCTAGTTGCTCTTGTTTGTTATTGAGGCTAGTTAATAGCTGTCGACTCTTAACCAAGTTTCCTATGCGCGCCAACAGCTCTTCATTCATTACCGGCTTGGAGACATAGTCATTAATACCGGCCGAAAAAAGCTCCAACTTCCTAGCGTTATCATTAAAGCTGCTAATCGCAATAATGGGGGTAGATTTTTTGTCCTCAGAGACCGAGTCGCGCACGGCTCTAACCACAACCAAGCCGCTTAAATCGGCTAACACGACATCGGTAAGTAGTAGATCATAGTAGTTGTCATCAAAGGCCTCTATACCCTCCTCTGCAGTTAAAAAGTGGTCTACATGGTAGCCGTTATCTTCCAATGTAGAAGTGACTAAAAAGGCGGTGCTGGCACTGTCCTCTATGTATAAAATTTGGCCGCTATTGCTGTTTTCAGCATTTAAGCGTTCAACCATATTTTCTATGTAGAGTTGAAATCCGGAAAAGTCTTGTTTGTGAAATAGGTCGGTGACGCCAGCTTCTAAGGCGAGCTTGTTTGTTTCAGCTTCCTTGGCGGGGGTAAGCATAATAATAGGGATATGCTTATAGCTGTGATGCTGGCGCACCTCGCGGCAAAAATCTAAACTGTCGTTGCCAGTAAGGTTAATAGTAATGCAGATGATATCGAAATGCTGATGCTGTATAGCGGGCGCAGCATCGTCGACTGTATTTACAGCAACAGTGGTGATGCTATAGCTCTCTAATAATTTAGCGAGCATCTGCCGATAAGAGCTAGAGGAGTCAATAATTAGAGCATTCATTAAAACTATCTTAACCTAATAATTACAATATAGCTTAGACTATAGCGGCAAAACAGCCACAAAAGTTATAGGAGATGTGCGTGTGGATGAAATTATAGAGGCGTTGCGTTCAGCTAATGAGCTGGTACCGCTGCCCTTAGAGTTACCGGATGAAGAGACTCTAGTAGAAATCGAAGAGCAGTTATTTGTAGCCTTAGGTGCCGACTTTAAAGATTTTTTATTAAACGTTAGTGATGTGGTTTATGGCAGCTTAGAGCCAGTCACCGCTGCCGACCCCAACTCTCACACCTATCTGCCCGAAGTGGCGGCTATTGCTTGGGATAGAGGTTTATCTCGGGAACTACTCCCCGTTTGTGAAAGTGGTGAAGGTTATTATTGTATAGATGAAGTGGGCAAGATCAGTTACTGGGAAAATGGCGAGTTGTCAGAACAAACCTGGAATCATATTTGGGATTGGGCGCAAGAAGTCTGGTTAGAGAGTTAAATGTTGAGTCTTTAGTTGACAGTCGCTAGTCGCTAGAACAAGAATTTTAGAGACTAGAGACTAGAGACTAGAGACTAGAGACTAGAGACTAGAGACTAGAGACTAGAGACTAGAGACTAGAGACTAGAGACTAGAGACTAGANACTAGAGACTAGAGACTAGAGACTAGAGACTAGAGACTAGAGACTAGAGACTAGAGACTAGAGACTAGAGACTAGAGACTAGAGACTAGAGACTGTTCTTACTGCCGCCAAAAAGCGGGGGTTAGCAACACCAGTAAAGTAAACACCTCTAAGCGCCCTAGTAACATAGAGAAGCTTAAAATCCACTGCTCGGGCTCCGAGGCTGAACTAAAGTTAGCGGCGGTATCCCCCAGCCCAGGGCCTAAGTTATTAAGTGTGGCTACTACCGATGAGTAGGCTGTAGTTTGATCCATGCCGCACATCATTAGCGCCATCATAATACTGAGAAAGGCAAACACATAAACCGCAAAGAAACTCCATACCGCGCTAATCACCTTAGCCTCTACCCGCCGCCGACCCACCTTTAAAGGTATGACCGCATTGGGGTGTATCAGCTGATGTAGCTCGCGTATACCCTGCTTCATAATCAACATCACCCGCACCGCCTTCATACCACCGCCGGTAGAACCGGCACAGCCGCCCATAAATGACAGCATGATTAAAAAGAAGGGGATAAAGCTTGGCCAAGCCGCAAAAGGCTCGGTGGTAAAACCCGTAGTGGTGGCGATGGAGATAGTCTGGAAAATACCGTGTAGCAGGGCGTCACTAATGCCGTAGTGTTCGTGGTAATACAAAAAGCTACACACCACAATACAGCCAAATAATAAAACCCTTACATAAAAGGCCGTTTCCGAATCGCGAAAATAATGGCTGATGCCACGGTTACGCCAGGCATAAAAATGTAGGGCAAAGTTAATGCCGGCTACTAACATATAAAAGCTACAAATCATCATAATAGCCGTGCTATCAAAGTAACCTATGCTGTCGTCGTGGGTAGAAAACCCCCCTATCGCTACGGTGGAAAAGGCATGGCAGATGGCATCAAACGCCGACATCCCCGCCAGCCAATAGGCCAAGGCGCAACTCAGGGTGAGCATCACATACACGATAAATAGCGCTTTGGCGGTTTCAGTAATTCGCGGCGTGAGTTTACTGTCTTTAACCGGCCCCGGTGTTTCGGCGCGGTATAGCTGCATACCGCCTATACCCAGCATGGGTAAAATCGCCACGGCGATAACAATAATACCGATGCCGCCAAACCACTGTAGTTGCTGTCGATAAAATAAAATGGAGTGCGGCAGTTCATCCAAATGGGTCATCACCGTAGCACCGGTGGTGGTTAAACCGGAAACCGATTCAAACACCGCCTCACTAATCACCAAGTCGGTATTACTGTTAAGAATAAAGGGCAACGACCCAAATATACCTAGTACCGTCCAGAACAAGGCGGTGATTAAAAAGCCATCGCGGGTGCGCAGCTCGCCGCGTTTTTTATACACCGGCAGCCACATAAATAAGCCGCAGCTAAAGGTCAGTAAAAAGGCCCAGATAAAGCCTTTGTGGGCACCATCCGCATACCAAAAGCTAACCAGTAAGGGGCTGAGCTGAGTTAAGCTGAACAGCATTAACAAAATGCCTAAAATGCGTAGTATTAATAAAATATGCATTAGAAAAAGCTAAAGCCCACTTGGAATAAACGCTCTACATGTTTGATTTTCGATTTATCCGCCAGGAATAAAATCACGTGATCGTCGGTTTTTATGACAATATTGCGATGGGCAATTAACACTTCATCGTTGCGCACTATGGCGCCTATAGTAACGCCTTGGGGTAAATTAATGTCGTCTAAGCGCTTGCCCACAATTTTGGAAGAGCGTTCATCGCCGTGGGCAATCAGCTCTATCGCTTCGGCTACACCACGGCGCAAAGAGTGTACGCTGGAAATATCCCCGCGGCGGATGTGGGTAAGCAGGCTGCCCATAGTGATTTGCTGGGGTGAGATGGCGATATCAATTTCGCCGCCCTGCATTAAGTCTACATAGGCGGTGTTGGTGATCAGGGTAATCACCTTTCTTGCGCCCATACGTTTGGCGAGTAACGAGGACATGATATTGGCGTCATCATCATTGGTTAGCGCGCAGAAAATATCAATATCATCGATGTTCTCTGAGGCCAACAGGTCGTTGTCGGAGGCGCTGCCATGCAAAACAATAGCGTGGTTTAGTGTTTCCGAGAGCTGGCGGCAACGCTTGTAGTCGCGCTCTATGACTTTCACTTTGTAATTTTTTTCTATCGATTGTGCTAAGCGCAAGCCTATATTGCCGCCACCGGCAATCATAATGCGTTTGTAGTTGCGATCGACATTACGCAGCTCGCTGAGTACCGGCAAAATATTTTTCTTGGCGGCGATATAAAACACTTCATCCCCCGCCTCTATCACCGTGGTGGCCTTGGGGGTAATCGCGCGATCCTTACGAAAAATAGCCGCTACCCGGGTGTCTATATGGGGCATATGGCGACGTATTTCCTGTAGCTCGTTGCCCACTAGTGGGCCATCACTATAGGCTTTTACTGCTACCAACTGGGCCTTGCCCTTAGCAAAATCCAATACCTGCAAAGTGCCTGGGTATTCAATTAGCCGTTGTATGTAATGGGTGACCAACAACTCAGGGCTGATAATAAAATCGATGGGGATAAGTTTGTTGCAAAATAATTCGGGGTGGTCGTGGTAGGCAGTGGAACGTATGCGGGCAATTTTTTTGGGGGTACGAAACAAGGCGTAGGCAATTTGGCAGGCCGCCATATTAATTTCGTCAGAGTTTGTGACCGCGATTAACATGTCGGCATCATCGGCGCCAGCCCGTCGCAATACATCGGGATGTGAGGCATGCCCCGTGACGACACCTATATCCAATCGGTCTTGTAATTCATTTAACCGGTCAGCGTTGGAATCCACTAAGGTGATGTCGTTATTTTCATCGGCTAAGTGCGCCGCCAGCGTGCCGCCGACTTGGCCTGCCCCGAGAATAATTATTTTCATTGGCGTATGTGTTTGGTATTAGGGTGTAGGTAGCGTTTTATATGGCCCTAGTAAGGCATGGTGACTGCATTAAAAGGGCTTGTTTATATAATTAAATGATAAAAAGCAATTGTATGCCTTAATCCGGGAAAGTGTTAGCTGCGATTGGGCGAATCGTTACGCTTTGCGCAATAAGGCGTAATAAAAACCATCGTGGCCATCGGGCTGCGGAAATAATTGGCGGCCATAAGGACGCTCTAATCCCCATTCTGCGGCTATAGGGCAATGCTCGGCGTTAGCTTGTTGTTGGCAAAAAGCGGCGACCACCTGCTCGTTTTCGTCGGGCAAGATAGAGCACGTGGCGTACAGCAATAAACCGCCGGGTTTTAAGCTGGGCCATAGCGCAGTTAAAATCTCTAGCTGCAGTTCGGCCAATTGCACGATGTCTTCAGGGCGTCTATGGGCTTTGATATCGGGGTTGCGGCGTATGACACCGGTGGCCGAGCAAGGCGCGTCTAGTAAGATGCGGTCAAAGGGCTGGCCATCCCACCACTTATCGACTTCAGTGGCATTACTGCATTTTAAATCGGCTTGTAAGTGTAAGCGCTGCAGGTTTTCGCTAACCCGCAGCAGGCGTTGTTGGTCTATATCTACGGCCAACAGTTGCGCCAACTCAGGCTGGGCTTCTAACATGTGGCAGGTTTTGCCTCCTGGGGCGCAGCACATATCCAACACCCGCTGCCCGGGCTGCAAATCTAATAGCGCCACACCTAGCTGCGGCGCTTCGTCCTGCACACTCACCCAACCCTCGGCAAACTGTGGCAGTTGTTGTACGCCTGTCGCTTGTTGTAAGCGGATACCCGCTGGCGCGTGGCTACAGGCTTGTGCGGCTATGTCGGCGTTTAAGAGCTGTTGTAAATAATCATCCCGCGTGCTTTTTTGGCTATTAACCCGCAGACACATAGGGGGGTGTTGGTTGTTAGCGTTTTGTATTTGCTCGGCCTGCTCTGGCCAGGCTTGTTGTATGGCTTGGTGTAGCCACTCGGGATGCGCTAGCTGTTGCGCCGGGCTGAGTTGCTGCTCTAACTGCTCACGGTTACGCTGCCATTGACGCAGCACGCCATTGACTAAGTTTTTGGCCCAGGGCTTTTTTAGCGCGCGGGTGGCGTTAACCGTAGCCGATACGGCGGCGTGATCGGGTATGCGCATATCGCTGAGCTGGTAGATGCCCAGCAAGATCAGCATATGTATGTCGCAGTCTTTAGTTTTAAACGGTTTTTGCAGTAATTGCCCGCTTAAACCTTCTAGCTTGGGCTGCCAGCGCAGTACGCCATAACAGAGCTGCCTAAATAGCGCGCGGTCGCGTTCGCTAACTTGCGCTTCAAATTCGGGGATTTGCTGTGATAAGGAGCTGCCTTTGCTAACGCTTGCTAAGCAGCGGGCAGCAGTAGCGCGGCAATCTTGCACCTTGCTCATAACTCGCCCAGCTGTAGGCCGGGGTAAAACAACTCGGCTTTAGAGTTCATCAGCGCGGCTATATCTAGGGCTTTACCGCCGGGTAGTTGTATTACGGCTAGGCTTAGGCTGTTTTGGCCGCAGTTAACAATCAGTTGTTTTTTGTCTACCGTACTTAGCGTGCCGGCAGCACCACTCTGCCCTGCGACTACCGAGGCTTGCCAAATTTTTAAACGCTCACCGTTAAGCGTGGTATAGCTGACGGGGAAAGGGTTAAAAGCGCGCACTTTACGGGCAATAAGCTCGGCGTCTAAATGCCAATCTATCAGCATGTCAGCCTTATCCATTTTGCTGGCGTAGTTGCTGAGGCTATCGTCCTGCGCTTGCGGCTGTGCGTTACCGTTGGCCAATTGTTGCAGCGCAGTTAGCAAGGCGGGCTGGCCTACGGTGATCAGCTTGTCGTGCAGGCTGCCGCCGGTGTCTTGCTCAGTGATAGCGCAAGTGGCTGTTAGCAACATGGCGCCAGTATCTAGGCCCACATCCATTTGCATAATAGTGACACCGGTTTCGCTATCACCCGCTTCTATGGCGCGTTGTATCGGTGCGGCCCCGCGCCAGCGTGGTAGTAGTGAGGCGTGTACGTTGATGCAGCCTAGCCTTGGGGTGTCTAATGCCGTTTTAGGTAGTAATAAGCCGTAGGCTACAACCACCATCAAATCAGCATTAAGCTCGGCCAGTTTTTGCTGGGCGTCGCTGTCTTTAAGGCTTAGCGGTTGATAAACCGGGATACCGTGGCTTAACGCTAGGGCTTTAACAGGGCTGGGTTTGAGTTTTTTGCCGCGCCCGGCGGGCCGGTCGGGCTGGCTGTAAACGGCGATAATATCGTGTTGGCCGTCATCTAGCAGGGCTTGCAGGTGGCTGGCGGCGAAATCGGGAGTACCCGCAAAAATGAGTTGTAAGCGTTGGCTCATGGTATCCCTAAGAAGGCGGTGTAAGGGCCAGCAAAGGCCCGCACGAAAGTGTTTAGGCGTTCTTTTTGTGCTCTTTTTCTAGCTTTTTGCGTATGCGCTGGCGCTTGAGGCTAGAGAGGTAGTCGACAAACAACTTGCCCTCCAAGTGGTCTATCTCATGCTGTATGCACACCGCCAATAGGCCTTGCGGCTCTAGCTCAAAAGGCTGGCCATCGCGGTCTAGGGCTTTAACCCGTATGTGCTCAGGGCGAGTGACGGTTTCATAAAAGCCAGGTATGGATAAGCAGCCTTCGTCGTAATCAAATAAGTGATCGTCTAATACGGTGACTTCCGGGTTGATAAATACCTGCGGATCGCTTTGGTCTTCGCTGGTGTCTATAACCACGATGCGCTGGTGTACATCCACCTGTGAGGCGGCTAGGCCCACGCCCGGTGCGGCATACATGGTTTCAAGCATGTCGTCGATGAGCTGCCGAGTTTGATCGGTTACCTGCACTACCGGTTTGGCGATAGTGCGCAGTTTTGGGTCTGGAAATTCGAGAATGTTTAATATGGTCATGATAGATTGTGACAAACTTCTAGTAAAAAAGTAAAAACAGCTGCTAAGATTATGATCAGCAAGTAAATAATGATATTTAGATTAGTACTAAATTGACCTACTGATCAGGTTTTAGCTGCTATAGTATACAGGTTGCTAATAATAATTGCCCATAGTGCTGGGGTATTGAATGGCATTAATCGCCGCAAATTCGATGGCTAAAGCTACAAAGGCATGTTCCATGAAAGGATTAACGTTATGAAAAAATCGATATTGGGAACCGTCCTAATGTTGGTGCTGTCGCTAGTATCCCTGCCCAGCCTTGCTGCGGGCGATACCTTGGCTTTAAAAGCAGATCATCCCCAAACCTATGTAGTAAAAAAGGGCGATACCCTGTGGCATATATCGGGCCTGTTTTTAAAAGACCCTTGGTTATGGCCTAAAATCTGGCATGTTAATCCACAAGTGGATAACCCCCACCTGATTTACCCCGGCGATCAATTAAACCTCGTTTATATCAACGGCCAGCCCAAGCTGGTGGTTAAGCGCAACCGCGATGTCAAACTGACGCCTTCGGTACGGGTGTCTGATTTAGATAAAGCCATCCCCGCTATTCCCATGGACGCAGTGGCGCCTTTCTTGTCTAACAGCCGAGTATTAACGACTGCCACCTTAGATGAGGCCCCCTATGTTTTAGCAGGTAAATCAGGTCACATTATTTCGGGTGCCGGTGATGAGTTATATGCCCGAGGTGAGTTTGATGATGAGCAAAAGGCTTACGGTATCTTCCGCAAAGGCGATGCTTATATAGACCCAGACAGCGGTGAAGTCTTAGGTATACAAGCCTTCTCGGTAGCTGGTGCCAAGCTGATAGCACAAGATAAAAGTGTCGCCACCCTAGCCTTAAACTCAACCTCGGAAGAGGTGCGCCGCGGTGACAGATTGTTGCCCGATGAAGATAGAGACTTATTTGCCAACTTCCACCCCAGTGCGCCTGCCGATGAGATGTCAGGCTACATCATTGCGGTAGAGGGCGGTGTTTCACAAATAGGTTCTATGGATGTGGTGGTGATCAATAAAGGTACGCGCGAGAATGTGGAGGTAGGCCAAATTATGGCTATCTACCGTCGAGGCGAATTAGTCCGCGATCAAATATCAAAAGACGTGGTGAAAGTGCCCGACACCCGCGCTGGCTTATTAATGGTGTTTAGAACTTTTGAGAAAGTAAGTTACGCCTTAGTGTTAAGAGCTACCGAGGTTTTATCAGTAAACGACAAAATCAAAAACCCTTAAGGTTTAGTTTAAAACCCTTAAGGGTTAGTGCAAAACCCTTAAAGTTTAGTGATAGTAACGTTTAGTGAAGCAGTAAAAGCCACAACAGGCCGTTGTGGCTTTTTTATTAAAAACGCGTATACAACTTTCTTATTCATCTGCGATTTAATAAAAACCGGTTTAAGGATGAACCATGGATACAGAACAACCCTTCCCCGATGGCCTAATCGCCCTTGCGCTACATCAAACCCAGCTAACAGATAAACAACTACGTGCTTTATTGCTAGAGGCTGGCTCATTGCTGCAGCTATTGAGGCTGCCCATAGCAACACTGCAACAGTACGAATTAAACCTAAGCCAGCAAGCAGAACTTGCGGACTTGGAGCAGCAGCTGCATCAGGCCTATGCTGATAACAGTTTGTTGACGCAACAATGGCAGTATTGCCTAGAGCACAACATAGGCATACTTAGCTTAAATCACCCCGCCTATCCGGCGTTGCTAAAACAAACCTACGATCCGCCGCCGCTACTTTACTACCGAGGCAATATAGATCTGCTAAACAGCCCGCAACTGGCCATGGTGGGCAGCCGCCGTAGCAGCCAGCAAGGCAATAAAAATGCCCACGCCTTCGCCAAAGCCTTGGCAGGGGCGGGGTTTACCGTCACCAGTGGCATGGCATTGGGTATAGATACCGCAAGCCACCAAGGGGCGATGGCTGCCGATGGCAATACCCTTGCGGTACTGGGTACGGGAATAGATATTATTTACCCACGCCGTAATCACGAGTTATATCAAGCAATAGCGGAGCAAGGCTTAATTATTAGTGAGCTGCCGTTAGGCAGCGCCCCACTGAAAGGCCACTTCCCGCGCCGCAACCGTATTATCAGTGGCATGAGCCTAGGCGTACTCGTAGTTGAGGCCAGCTTAAAAAGCGGCTCACTCATTACCGCCCAATGCGCGCTAGAACAAGGCCGCGAAGTATTCGCTATACCCAGCTCCATACATAATATCGCCAGCCATGGCTGCCACACCTTAATAAGGCAGGGCGCAAAGCTAGTAGAAACAGTAGAACACGTACTAGAAGAGTTGACTGGCTGGCTGCCTCCCGTGTCAGAACAGCCGCAACAACAAACATTACTGCCGGTGATATCTCTACAGCAACAGCAACTTCTGGAGCAACTAGGCTACGACCCGCTGCCTATAGACTTATTACAGCAGCGCCTCAATATCCCCATCACCGAGCTTATGGCAACGCTAGTGCAGCTAGAGCTAGAGGGCTTGGTGGAAAATGTGGGAGGGAGTTATCAGAGGGTTGTTTAGGGGGGGAGTCTCTAGTGGGTAGTTCCTAGTTCCTAGTCGCTAGTGAAAAGATTAGAAAGCGCTGGACAGCGGCAGTAGATGCCGCAAGCTTTTCACTATCGACTATCGACTATCGACTATCGACTATCGACTATCGACTATCGACTATCGACTATCGACTATCGACTATCG